>CAITEC010000029.1 GCA_903891325.1 uncultured Opitutaceae bacterium | reverse complement strand
CCTCAATCGGCCCCGTCATCTCATGCGCGTCGCTGCCTCCAGGCGCCTTCGATGAAAACCCTCACCCAGTTTCACTCGGGGCTTATCTTAGCGCCATTCGGGTCATGCCCCAAATCCTTAAATCCGACGGAACCTCTTGAACGATGGAACTATACAACAGCGAAATAGCTAGCCGAATTGAATGCCAGCCGTTGCCGCTATAGGGGATTTTGAGCTTAAGAACTCTCGTATCTCGAATGAGAGGCACCGGAAAATTAAGGAGTTGGGGCATGACCCCTTTCCGCTGGCGCCAAAAACGGCGGGTATTGTGAGCTTGCGGAGGTTTCAGCGCGCAAGAGGGAACCTTCCACTGTCGATTGCTACGATAAGAGTACACTCAAACCCACAACCGCGACTCTTATGGAAACCATCCCTCCAGCTTCGGAAAAGAAACCCGCGGAGGATTCCTCCGCCAGACACATCTCCATCGGCAAGAAAACCGCTGTCGGGGGCACCGGCGCCCTGGCCGGGGCGATTGTCGGGGGCCCCATCGGCGCGGTGGTCGGCGGCGTCATCGGCGCCACGGTGGGCGCAATCGCCGAGCGCAACCCCTCGGGCAAGACGTCCGAGGCCATCGATGCGACCGCCAATTCGGTCCGGAAGGCAGCCGGAAGCACCGAAGCGGCGGTCAAGACCTTCGCGGCGAAATCCTGCGCCGTTGCCAAAGGAGCCTCCGAGGGCGCAAAGCGGGAAATGAGACCCCAGAAGTGACGCATGGGCCGCCGCATGCGGGTTCCACCCCATAGGAGCGGCGGGGCCTTTCGGCTACAATCACGTCCCATGACTTCCACCACGCCAGTCCAGCAAGGAACCCACCTTAGCGAGCGCGACTTCGACGTTCTATTCCGAAAGGCCAGGACGCACAGCGCATGGCTGGACCGGCCCGTTGAGGACAGCCTCCTGAAGCAGCTCTACGACCTCCTGAAATGGGGTCCGACCAGCGCCAACTGCTGTCCGGCCCGGGTGATCTTCCTGCGAACCCGGGAGGCAAAGGAACGGCTTCGACCGGCACTCCAACAGGGGAACGTTGACAAGACGATGGCAGCCCCGGTCACCGCCATCATCGCCTACGATTCGAGCTTCTACGAGCTGCTGCCAAGACTCTTCCCCGCGATGCCTGCCATGAAGGACCTGTTTACAAAGTCGCCGGAATTGGCGGCGTCCACCGCGATGCGAAACGGCAGCCTGCAGGGCGCCTATCTCATGATCGCGGCCCGATCGCTCGGCCTGGACTGCGGCCCCATGTCGGGTTTCGACAATGAAAAGGTCGATGTCGAATTTTTTTCCAAAGCGCCACCCGTCGCTGGAAAAGCGGCCGGCCCATTCATTGCGGCCGGTCCGGTGAAATCGAACTTCCTTTGCAATCTGGGCTACGGAGACGCTTCAAAGCTCCATCCGCGCGGCCCGCGCCTGGAGTTCGACGAGGCCTGCCAGATACTCTGAGCGCGCACCGGGAACCGCCGTGAAGGCCGATCAAATTGCAGGTTGAGGTTGGGGCCGTCCGATGGCATGTTGGTGCAACATATGAAACTTACCGACCTGAACCGCGATGGCGGCATCGGCGCCAATTCGCTGTTCATCGAACTCGGCAGCCTCAACGTGCTGGTGGATTGCGGTCTCCATCCCAAGAAGGCGGGCCGCCGCGCGTCCCCGGACCTCGCCGCCATTCGGGGCAAGAAGATCGACCTGATCATCGTCACCCACTGCCATCTCGATCACATCGGGAGCCTGCCCGTGGCGATGCGCGAGCACCCGGAGGCTGCGGTCGTGATGACGACCTCCAGCCGGATGCTCATTGAGCGGATGCTCCACAATTCCGCCAACGTCATGCTCCGGCAGAAGGAGGAGGACAATATCCCCGATTATCCCCTCTTCACCCACGAGGAGATTGAGCGCCTGGGCAAGCGGCTGGTCGGCCTTCAATTCGGGCACGCGAAGCATTTTCGGGGAAATTCCGGCGAAATCACGATCATCCTCCATCCCGCCGGGCACGTGGCCGGCGCGGCCGCCGTCGAGATCCGGCATGGCCAGCGGGGGATCTTCATCACCGGGGACGTCCTCTTCGAGAACCAGCGGACCCTTCCGGGGGCCAAGTTTCCCGCCGGGCACTTCGACACCCTCATCACGGAAACGACCCGCGGGAACACGGAGCGGGCGGCCGAGAAGAGCCGGGGCGCGGAGGTCGCGCGCCTGATGAACAGCATCAACGCCACGATCCAGAAGGGGGGATCGTTCCTGATCCCGGTCTTCGCACTGGGGCGGATGCAGGAGATCCTCGCGATCATCCACGACGCCCGGCAGTTCCGGCGGCTGGCGCCCTGCCCCATCTTCGCCTCCGGGCTCGGCCTGGACCTGGTGGACTACTTCGACGACATCAGCCGGAAGACCAAGCACATCCAATTCAACCGCTCGATCATCAAGGACCTGAACATCAAGCCCCTTCCCCGGAAACTGACGCCGGGCAAGGATCCGGCGAACAACGCCCTGTACATCATCAGCTCCGGAATGATGGTGGAGAAGACGCCCAGCTACACGCTCGCATCCGGGCTTCTCGGCCACGCCCGCAACAGCATCGGCTTTGTCGGCTACTGCGACCCGGACACCCCGGGCGGCAAGCTCCTGCAGGCCAAGCACGGCGACCCCTTCCTCTTCGACGCGGTACACGTCAAGAGCAAGGTGATGGCGACGGTCGAGCGCTTTGAACTGAGCGGCCACGCGGACCGGCACGAGCTGCTGCAGTTCGCCGTCCAGACGGGGGCCCGGACGATCGTCCTCACGCACGGGGACGCCCCGGCGCGCGACTGGTTTGCCGAGGAACTGGCCAAGGCGATTCCCGGCACGAAGGTCCTGAATCCCGTCCCGCTAAAGACCTACACGGTCTGAACCGGGGTCAACTCCTTCAGGCGGGCGCACATCAGCGGATTGCCCGCGACGTAGATGATCCGCTTCATCTTCAGGTCGAAGACCTTGAGCGGAAGCAGCGGGCCGTTCAGGAATTCAACCACGCCACCGGCCGCCCGGACCATCGGGATCGCGGCCGCCAGGTCCCAGATCTTCACGTTGTAGTCCACGGCCCCGTCCAGGAGTCCCGCGGCCACGTAGGCCAGGTGAAGGGTCGCGCTGCCAAGCCCGCGGATCTTAAAATTGGCCAGCACGGCGTTGGCCAGGGGCGTGAGCGCCTTGTCGGAAGGGCTGTGCAGCCCGATGATGCATTCGGCATGGGGCATCTGGATTGTCACGGCCGCCCGGCGCTCGCCGTCGTGCATGCCAAAGCCCGGCCCGCCGTGCATGAGGCTTCGCCGGCCGAAGTCGTAAACAACGCCGTAGACCGGCTCGCCCGCCTCCAGGAGGCCGAGCGAGATCGCGCAGTGGGGGATCCCCAGCGCGAAATTATTCGTCCCGTCGATCGGATCGAGGACCCAGGAGAAGAGCGCGGTGACGGGGATCGGCTTGTCCGTGTCGGCCAATTCCTCGCTGAAGAACTGGTCGTCGGGGAAAAGCGCGCGCAGGTCCCGGAAGATATTCTCCGAAATCGCGATGTCCACGGCGGTGACCCTCGTCCCGTCGCTCTTCCACCGGCTCGCCGCCCGGCCGAACTCGCGGTGGAGAAGCTCCGTTTGGGAGAGGACGGCGCGTTTGGCCGCGGCGATGCGGAGGGCGAGCGGGGATTGCGGCATGAGTGCGCCTAATTAATCGCGGGGCCGCCAAAGGGCAAGGAATGCCAGCGCTTCGCGCCGGCGCGCTCACTGGTAGTCGTAAAGCTTCGGATCGCGGACCGGCGGGCCGCGGCGGGCGCGGAAGCGCTGGCGCGGCTCCTTCGGGTCGGCGGCCGGCGGCGGGGGACCGCCCGCACCGTCGTCATAGGGGTCGCCGCCCTCGGGTGAATCGCCCCCGCCGAGCTGCTCCTCGAGCGACTCGGGATCGGCCCCCTCCTCAAGCTTGCGGACAACCTCCTCCATCTCCCCGTCGATCTTCTCGCCGGTGAGTTCGGTCATCCGCCGCATCATCCGGCCCATCGCCCGGGGATCGTTCTCGTCGACGCTGGAAAATTCCCGCTCCATCGCCTCCATTGCCGCGTCCATCCGGGGATCCTCCCCGGTTCCGCCCGGCTGCCCATCCGCGGCGGCGGCCGGCGCCTCCTCGGACGCCCCCTTCCGTCCCCCGGACACGACCGCGAACCCGGAAAGCATCTTGCGCATCCGGTAGGCCGGGTTGTCCGGGCACTTCGGGACCGATCCGCCCTGGGCGAGGGTTTTTGCGAAAAACTGGTAAATCCGGTTATTATCCGGACAGTAGTACTCGTAGATCGGCATGGTCTTGGGATTGCGGCTATCGCGCCTTCTTTTTCGCGTCAAGCCAGGCCGTCACCTCGGCCAGGGTGCGCGTGTTGAGGACGTTCTCGGGGCACAGCCAGCCCTTCCGGGCCGCGTTCACGCCCGCCTCGACGTAGTCGAGCCCGGCGATCTCGTGCGCGTCCGGATTGATCGAGCAAAGGAGCCCGCGCTCGGCCGCCTTCCGCCAGTGGCGCCAATCCATGTCCAGCCGCTGGGGGCTCGCGTTGAGCTCGATGATCACACCGTTTGCGATCGCCGCGTCGATCACCTTGCCCGCGTCGACCTTGTAGCCCTCCCGGCGCAGCAGCAGCCGCCCGGTCAGGTGCCCGAGCATGGTCGCGTGGGGATTCTCAATGGCCCGGATGATCCGCGCGGTCATGACCTCCTCAGGCTGGGCCATCGCGTTGTGGACGGAGACAACCGCATAGTCCAGGCGGGCGAGAGTCGCGTCGTCAAAGTCCAGCTGCCCGTCGGCCAGGATGTCGCATTCCACCCCGGCAAAAAGCCGGGTCGGGCACTTGCCGGACGCATTGAAGGATCGGATCGCGGCAACCTGGGCCATGAGGCGGTCCTCACT
Organism: uncultured Opitutaceae bacterium; assembly: GCA_903891325.1. Taxonomy (GTDB): domain Bacteria; phylum Verrucomicrobiota; class Verrucomicrobiia; order Opitutales; family Opitutaceae; genus Palsa-1447. The sequence continues at coordinate 200,218 of CAITEC010000029.1, read as the reverse complement.
GAGCCCGTTGGCCTGCCGGCTGGACTTGGAATGGTCGGCGATCCCCAGATACTCCCAGCCCAGCCGCGCGGCGGCACCGGCCATCTCCGCGAGCGTGTTGTGCCCGTCGGAGGCGTTCGTGTGGTTGTGGAAGGCGCCCCGCAGGTCGCCCCGCCTGACCAGCCGCGGAAGCGGACCGGCCTCGGCGGCCTCGATCTCGCCGAGCCCCTCCCTCAGTTCCGGGGGAATCTCGCGGAGCCCGAGCAGGGCGAAGAGCTCCTTCTCGGTGGTGGGCGCGGCGGCCCCCGGGCCGCCCTTCCCCACCTTCTCCTTCACGCTCTCCCCGCCGCCGGCCGGGGCCAGGCCCCACTCGCTTAGGCTCAGGCCCTGCGAAAGCGCGCGCTGGCGCATCTGCACGTTGTGGTCCTTGGAGCCGGTGAAGTGGTGAAGCGCGAAAACGAACTGCTCGTCGGGAACGATGCGCAGGTCGGCCTGGAGCCCGGTTGCGAAGCGCACGCTCGCCTTGGTCTCGCCCCGCGCCGTCACCTCGCCGATGCCGGGCTGGGAGGTGAACCACGCGACCACCGGCGCCGCGTCGCCGGCGGCCACGATGAAGTCCAGGTCGCCGATCGTCTCCATCTTCCGGCGCAGGCTCCCGGCCGCCTCGGCCCTGCGGACCTGGGGCAGCGCCCTCAGGCCCTCGAGGATTGCCTCCGCGACGGGACGCGCGTCCCACCAGAGGTGGCGGCGGCCGTAGATCTCCCGGTTCCTGATGCCCGCGAGGATCTTCTCCTGGGTCTTCTCGCCGAATCCGTCGAGGGCGGCGACCGCGCCGGACTGGCAGGCGGCGGTCAGCCCCGGGATGTCCGTGACGCCGCACTTGTCGTGCAGCGCGCGGATCTTCTTGGGCCCAAGTCCGGGGATCTGGAGCATCTCGATCAGGCCGGGCGGAATCGACGCCTTCAGCTCGTCATAAAAGCCGAGCCCGCCCGTGCCCCGCATCTCCGAGATCTTCCGGGCCAGCGCCTCGCCTATCCCCTTGATGCTCTCAAGCTCGCCGTCCCGGGTCAGCCGCTCCAGCTCGGCCTCCTCCAGGGTCTCGACGACGCGGGCTCCCGCCTGGTAGGCGCGCACCTTGAAAGGGTTCTCGCCCTTCAATTCCAGGAGGATCGCGATTTCGTCCAGGATCCCGGCTATTTCCTGCTTTGTCATCAGTTCGCCTCAGCATGGGCGGGTAATTGGGAAATTGAAACCGGAATTACCCGCCGCGTCGGTATTCGACACCCTTGCGGAACTTTGATTTAACGGAATCGGACGCCGCGGGCGTCCCCATTCCGAGCAATGAACCCCTTCCGCATTGCCCTGCTCACGATTGCCCTCCTCCCGGCCGTAACGCTCCGGGCGGTGGAACACAATGTGCGGGTTGCCGTGGTGATCGACATGACAGCGGATGGGCGGAAGGTTGCCCACCCGACCCCGGAGAACCCGTCCTACTACGTTCCGGTCGTCCTCGGCTACAAGGAACTGGGGGACATCCTGACGGACTTTCAGCGGCCCCCGCCGCCCACCTACGAGATCCAGCGGCTCCTCACGAAAGCGCTCGCCGAGCAGGGCTACCGGGTCGCCAACCCACAGTCGCCCCCCTCGCTGGTCCTGGTCTTTCGCTGGGGCTCGATCACGCCCCAGATCGTCAACGGGCGGTTCGTGAACCGCGACGAAATGATGACCTACCTGGTCGGCGAGAATTGGCGCGAGATGCAGGGGGCCCTCGATCCGCAGACCACGGAACTGCTTTCGGAGGTCGACAATTCGGTCAACCTCGAGTCCAGCGCACCCCATCACGGGCAGGGCAACCCCTACGGCGAGCCGGTCGACATGGGCTCCGCGACGCACGAGGGGGCCCGCTATTACCTGATGGTGTCGGCGCTGGATTACCAGGCGAGCCGACAGCACAAGAGCGTCCTGCTCTGGCGGGCGCACGTGAGCATCAACTATTGGGGGCACTACCTCGACGACACGCTGCCGGTCCTGATCACGGCCGCCGCGCCTTACTTTGGCCTGCAGACCCTGCGCCCGGTGATCACAACGGAAGCAGCCCTGCCGCACGGCCAGGTGACCGCCGGGACTCCCGTCATGAAGCCCAATCTGCCGGAAACGGCCGGCACGATCGCGATCGACCGGCTCCAGGCCGACACGGAGCAAAGGCAGAGGGACTTCACGGCGAGATCGCAGGCGGGCATGATGTCCGCCCCCGGCGCGCCAATCATCCCCACCCTGGCCCCGCCGCCCCCGGCCGCCGATATCAGCCAGCCCGGGACCCGGCAGGGCGACGCGTCCAGCCGCGTCGTCAGGCTTCCGCCCTTCATCGTCAGCGACAGCGCAAGTCGGATCCACTGGCGGTACGCGGCTATTCCCGGGTTTGAATTCCTCTCAGCGGTCCCCAACCAGGACACCGACCGGTTCGCCGTCGCCGTCTTCCTCGAGCGGCGGTGGCTCGACGAGATCCTGTCGCCCGACCTGGGGATTTGGAATGCGGTGCCGACGACGATCATCCTCCTGGACAACCGGAATCGCCAGGAGATGTCCGACCGCATTGCCGCCCTTGCGCGGGAGGGGGCCGGGGAAACCCGCGAGAGGCTCGCCCGGGCCGGAGTGGTTGCCGGGGATTCGGTAACCCTCATTCCCCAGGTCAAGCTCCAGGACGAGGACTCGACCGGTGTCGACATCATGCTGCGGCCCGAGGATTCCTTCGAGGTTGCCGGCCGCACGAACGTCCATCCGAGCAACCTGGGCTTCGACCCGGATTTTGTGTTCACCCTGCTGGAAAACCGCGCACCGCGCCTTCCGCAGTGGTTCACGGTCGGCGCGTCGCTTCTGTGGCTGAGGCGCGAGGAGGCCAACGCGGCGTGGAAGCCCAATCAAAACGGCAGTCCTTTGGCACAGGGCTTGGGGTTCAATCACTTCTCCACCTCCGAGGGCCAGATCCTGCACTTCCCCCCCTTCAACGAATTGCCCGAAAAGGCAAAGTTGCTGCCGCTGCGCGAGCTTCTGGCCGGGCCGCCCGGCCCGGGCACGACCGAGGATGGATTCAAGAAGGCGGACATCTGGCGGGGAGAGGCCATGCTCCTGGTCCGCTGGGCCCTCGACGACGGTTCGTACTCCCGGCGCCGGGCCCTTTGGGCGCTCGCCGAGCGCGAGGCTGACGGCGCGCCGGCACCCGACCTGTTCAAGCAGTGTTTCGGGTTAAGTCCGGAATGGGCGCTCGATCTCCTTCAATCCTACCGGGAGACGGCAACTTATCGGGAAATGTCCTTCATTCCCCGGGAGCCGATGTCAACCCCGTGGATAGACCCGGAGGATCCGACAGAGGACCAGCTGTCCCGGATCCTCGGCGACTGGCAGCGAAAGGAGGTCGATTTCATCAAGCCGCACAGCGCCCGGATCGCCGGCCGCTACGCCACCCAGGCACAGGAGACGCTCATGCGGGCGTACGACGAAGGCAGCCGGGACCCCGGCCTCCTGGCGGCGATCGGCCTTTACGAGTGCTCGGTCGGCGACGACAGGCAGGCGGTGGGCTACCTCGAGGAAGCCGTCCGCGCCGGGGTTGCCCGGCCTCGGGCCTATGTCGACCTGGCCCGGATCCGGCTCCTCGCGGCCCTCAGCCACCCCGACGGGAAGGGCGACCGGCTCGACCGGGCGCAGGCGACCGCGATCCTCGCGCCCCTCCAGTCCGTTCGCGCGGCGGATCCACCCCAGCTGAAGGCCTACCTCCTGGCCGCGGAGACCTGGGAGCGCTCGGATTTCATCCCTTCCTCGAGCGAATTGGGCCTGCTGGCCGACGGGATCCACTATTTTCCAGGGGATCCGCGGCTTGTGCTCGCGGCGGCCCAGCTCGACAAGGCCGCCGGGCTGACCGCGGAGGCAATCCGCGTCATCGACCGCGGGCTGGCGGAAATCAGCAACCCGCGGATGCGGGGCCTTCTCACGCGTCTTCGCGCGCGGTATGCGGCGGGGAACATTTGACGGAAGGGCTAGTTTGTGTACGATCTCCCTAAAGCCGGCACCCAATCATACCCCGAATTGAGCGCGACTAAATCGACCATCGGCATCGCCGGCCTCCTTGTGATTGCCGCGGTCCTTCTCATCCCGGCCGCGGGAACGGTCGTTTACGAGATGCGGGCAAACAATCGCGCCCAGGCGCGGCTCACCGCCGCCTCCCAGGAGTACGACGCGGCGGCCGCGCAGATGCGCATCCTCGAGAGGAAGGTCCAATCGGTCGAGCAGACGCGCGCGGAACTGCTCGCCGAGTCCAACGAGGCGGCGGCGGCCGTCGCGTCGCACGCCGGTGGCGGGCGGGGCTATTCGCAGGCCGGCGGGGGATCATCCGGATCGGGCGGGGCCGACGGGAAGAACAAGGCGCCGGTCGACCCGCTCGTCGCCGGGCAGCAATTCCTGAACCAGTTCCCCCAGGCCCGCGCGATGATGCTTCAGAACAACAACCCGGCGGTCCTGATGGCGTACGCTCCCTTCATGCGCCAGGCCAACCTCACGCCGGCGCAGGCGCAGCAGTTCACGGCGCTGATGGCGAACAGCTGGGTGGACAACCTGGCGGTCACCCCGCAGGGCATGGTGCTGGGTCCAAATTCCACCCCCACCTTCGACCAGATCAGCCAGGTGATCGGCGACCAGGCCGCCCAGCAGTTTGAGAATTACACGCAGACGATGACTTATCCGTACGAATTCACGGACCAGGTGGCGACCGCCGCCAGCCTCGCCGGTGCGCCTCTCACCGACCAGCAGAACGACCAGCTCGCGCAGATCATCGCAAGCAACGCCGCGCCCTACACGATCGTTCCGGGGACGATCGGCCCGGGCAATTGGAACGCCGCGGCCACAGCGGTCAATTGGGACGCGGCCATTGCCCAGGCCAAGGCTTCCCTGCCGCCGGCCCAGTTTGAGGCCGTGCAGGGCGGCCTCCTGCAGCTTCAATTCGAGGCGGCTGCCGCAGCGGCGCAGCAGGCCAAGACCACGGCTTCATCCAATCCCTAAGATCCGTCCCCATGAAGTCCAAAACCCCCTTTGCCGTCCTTCTTGGGATCATCCTGGCGATCGCCCTTGCCATCGCCTGGAACAGCTACCGCTCCGCGCAGGAGGCCGCCGACTCGCTGGCCGACCTTGCAAGGAAGCGGGCCGCCGTGGAGGCCAGCGTCCAGCACCTCCAGAAAAGCGTCACCTTTGACGAGCGGGACAACGGGGACATCCGCGCGTCGATTTCCGCCCAAAAGGAGGCTCTCCACCCGAAGGGAACGATCCGCGTGACCCAGCGGATGACCGGACCCCAGAGGCTCGCGCTGGTGGCCAACGACCCGAAGCTCTTCGCCCTTGGAATGAAGGCCTACCGTTTGAGCCTGGATACGATTTATGGCCAGATGTTCCGGGCCCTGAACCTGCCGCCCGAACAGGTGACCAAGTTCAAATCCATCGCCGCCGCACACATGGAGGCGATCGCCGACATCCTTTCATCGGCCATCACGCAGGGCATGCCGCTAAACGACCCGGCGGTCGGAAGCCTGATGAAGGACGAAAACACCCAATTTGATGCGGCGCAGAAATCCCTCCTGGGCGATGCGGCCTACCAGCAGATGCAGCAAGTGAACCGGCAACTGCCGGTCTCCGGCGTGGTGTACAACGTCGCCTGGCAGGTCGCGTTGACATCGACGCCGCTGTCGAGCGCCCAGGCCGACCAGCTCACCCAGATCCTGGCCAATTCCAGCCCCCAGTACCAAAGCGGCGGAATCGCCACCCCCAACACCATCAACTGGCAGACCGCCCTGGGCCAGGCCCAGGCCGTGCTGAACCCGGCCCAATTTGCGGCGCTGCAGGGCCGGTACAATTCGATCCAGGTCAACCAGCTCATGGTCCAGTTCAACGCCCAGCAGAAGGGGAAGTAGGGATTTGGCGCGTGATCGCGCCCTTTCCGTCGCGCTTATATCCAAAGCCGGCCGGGTATCCCGCTTGCGCCGGCCATCACGAAAGAGCAGGCTGTTCATCGGCCTTCTATGCCGAATCCAGTCATCATTCAGGGCGGCATGGGCGTCGCCGTCTCCAACTGGAGGCTCGCCCGGGCGGTTTCCCTTCTCGACGGGCTCGGCGTGGTTTCAGGCACGGCCCTGGCCATGATACTGGCGCGAAGGCTCCAGGCGGGCGACCTTGCCGGTGAAATGCGGCGTGCACTGGCGCATCTCCCGATTCCAGGCGTCGCCGAGCGCGTGATCGCCGCGTATTACGTGCCCGGCGGCAAGGAACCCGACACTCCCTTCGCCCTGACGCCGCTGCCCAACCTGCAATCCGGCCCGGCCCTGACCGAACTGACCGTCGCCGCAAACTTCGCCGAGGTCTTCCTCGCAAAGGAGGGGCACAGCGGGCTGGTCGGGATCAACCTGCTGGAAAAGGTCCAGCTGCCGACGCTCCCGTCGCTCTACGGCGCGATGCTCGCGAACGTCGACTATGTCCTGATGGGCGCGGGAATCCCCCGCTCAATCCCGGGGGCGCTGGACAAGCTGGCGGCCGGCGAGGCGGCCGAGCTGAAGATCGACGTCGCAGGGTCCCTGCCTAGCGACGATTTTCATTCAACGCTCGACCCCCTCACCCTTGGCGTCGCGCGGGGGACGAGGCTCCGGCGCCCGCAGTTCCTTGCCATTGTCTCCTCCGCAACCCTGGCCATCACCCTGGCGCGGAAGTCCAACGGGCGGGTCGACGGCTTCGTGGTCGAGGGCGAATTGGCGGGCGGCCACAACGCCGCACCCCGCGGCCAACTGCAGCTCGACCCGAGCGGCCAGCCCATTTACGGCCCGCGCGACGTGCCCGACCTCGGTAAGATCCGCGAGCTGGGGCTGCCCTTCTGGCTGGCGGGCTCCTGCGCGCGCCCCGAAAAACTTTCCGAGGCCCTTGGGCTCGGCGCCGCGGGCATCCAGGTGGGAACGGCTTTTGCGTTCTGCGAGGAGTCGGGCATCGACCCGGCGCTCAAGCGCGAGGTGATCCGGGCGAGCCGTTCGGGCGGTGCGCCTGTCTTCACCGATCCGGTCGCCTCGCCGACGGGGTTTCCATTCAAGGTGGTCGGAATTCCCGGTACGGTGTCCGAGCCGGGCGTCTATTCCGCACGGGAGCGAATCTGCGATATCGGTTACCTGCGGCAACCCTACCGAACCGGCGACGGAAGCATTGGCTACCGCTGCCCGGGGGAACCGCTTGACGTCTACACGCGCAAAGGGGGGCTCGCCGAGGAAACGGTGGGGCGAAAATGCCTTTGCAACGCGCTGGCGGCCACGGTGGGCCTGGGGCAGCCGCGCGACAGCGGTACGGAGCCGGCGCTGGTGACAGCGGGCGACGAATTGCGTGATATCGCCCGATTCGTCCAACCGGACAAGGATGGCTACACGGCCGCCGACGTCATGTGTTACCTCCGGGGCGCCACCGAGGAAGGCCGCAAATTGACCGCGGCCGGCTGCAACCCTCAGTACACTTCGTAGATTTGCACGACGCCGATTCCGGTGGTGGCGTTCAGCCCGGTGACCTGGGCGGTGTAGCCTCCCGGGGAGAGCGTGACGAGCAGCAGCGAATCCGTTGAGGACGGCACGAGCGGGTAGGCCCCGACTGTCGCCTGGACGGCGGTCAGGACCGGGTCCCCGCCCCAGACCGTGTTTGAATAGATCACGGCGGAACCCTTGAACAGGGTCAGGACCGGCTGCGCCAGGATTCCCGTCAACCCAAAGGTCGAATTAAGCCCCGGCCCGATCGCCCGGATGAGCACCGTCTCGTCCGTGCTCCCGGCGATCGAAAACCCGCCGATCAGGATGTTCTGGCCGGTCTCGACCAGATTGCGGGCGGAGAGATTGTTCAGCCGGACGGATGGCGCGCCGGAATCGGCGTCGTAGATCTCGACAACGCCGGTTCCCGTCACGCCTCCGACCCCGGAGACTTGCACCGTGTATCCGACCGAGCCGCTCACCGGGACGGCGGTCAGTATCGCCGCGTCAAGGGACACGGATGGCAGGGAATAGGCGCCAAGTGTCGCCATCGCCGTGGTAACCGTCGCCTGGATCGGCGCGCCAGGATAGTCGGGAGCACCCCAGTCATCGTTCTGAACCGGGCTGCCCCCGGCCATCACCGGATTGTTGCCCAAAAACAACTCGGCGTAAGGATTGCTCAGATACCCGTTGAGTTGGAACGTCGTATTGAGTCCCGGGCCTATCCCGCGCACCAGGATCTCCTTCGATCCCGAGCCAATGACATTGAAGCCGCCGATCAGGATACCCCCGCCCGTGCCCACGAAGCCGAGCGCGGACACGTTGTTGAGGTACCCGGGGCTCGATGAAGAAACGACACTGAGCGTGGCCGACGTTGTCGCGTTGCCGCCGGTGTTGGTCGCAGTGCAGGTGTAGGTGCCGTTGTCCGCCGTGGTCGCCCCGCTCACCATCAGGATCGGATCGGTCGTCACCGCCGCCCCCGGTATCGTCGGGCTCCCGTTGAGGGTCCACTGGTAGCTGGGGGCGGGTGTCCCCGTGGCAATGGCGTTGAATACCGCTGCCCGTCCCGTCGCCACCGTGGTCGTTGACGGGCTCGCCGCCAGGGTGAAGGTCGGGGCGACCGACGGAGGCGAGCCGATCCGAATCGTGTTGTTCCCCGTGTCCGCGACGAAAACGTTGCCCTTCGAGTCCACCGCGACGCCGAAGGGCTCGGAAAACCGGGCGGCGGATCCCGTTCCATCAGCGCTTCCCGACACCCCGGGAATACCCCCCCAGGGTCGTCACGTTTCCACCCGGCGTGATCATTCGGATTGTCTCACCGAAGTTAACATTGGCGTAGAAAACGGCGCAGGTATAGATGTTGCCGGCGCTATCCAGGGCTACATCCGCTGTTTCGCCGAGTTGCGCGCCAGAGACCGGCCCGTCGGCTGATCCCGGAGTGCCATAAATGCCGGCGACCGTCGACACCGTGCCGGAGGGGGTGACTTTTCGAATCAGCCGGTTTTTTGCGTCAGCGACAATCACGTTGCCGCTGGAGTCCACAGCCAGCCCGTAGGGCGTGTTGAAGAGCGCCGAGGCACCCGGTCCGTTGACATAGCCGGGGCCGCCCGACTGCCCTGCCAGGCTTGTCACAACGCCGGCGGGGCTGATCTTCAGGATGGCTTCCGGGGAATTCTCCGTGTCGGTGTAAACATACCCGTTGGTGTCAACCGCGATCCCGCCCAAACTGCCCAGGTTTGCGGCCAGCGTGGACACCGTCCAGGTCGTAACCCCACCGGCGACTGTCGGCACGATCTTACGCACGGCTCCGTTGTCGGAGTCCGACACATAGAGGTTGTCGTTCGTGTCGACCGCGATTCCCAAAGGGTGGCTGAAGCGGGCGGTGGCACCCGCACCCTCCACATAACCGGTCGAGAGCGCGGTGCCCGCGATTGTGGAAACCGTCCAGGTCGTAACGCCGTTTGAAACAGACGGGGTGATCTTGCGAATCGTCTGATTGTCAGTGTCCGAGACAAAGACATTCCCGCCCGTGTCCACAGCCAGCATATAGGGAAGGTAGAAGCCCGCGGCCGAACCGGCGCCGTCGGCGTGGCCGGCGTTTGTCGTCCCGGCTATGGTGACGAATTTGTACGGGGTGTAGATGGTCTGCGCGGCCAGGGGCCGACCAAGCCCGGCCAGGAGCAGCACCGCGAAGGCTGCAACTCTCCGGATCGGTCGAATTGGGCGCATGGGCGGCTGGTGAAGACGGGGGGTGGGGAACATGGGTGCAGCGGAGCCTCGCACACCGCGCCACAGAAGTCCAATGCCATGCAGGAGGTTGCGACATTTGCGCATCCGATTCACTGACTCTGGGGCGGGGGTGATTGCGGGGATCATCGGCATTATTTAATGGTGTCAGGTGCGGTTCTCTCCGTACTATGATGACGCTTTAACACAGCGGTTCCATTTAGGTTAATTACATGCCCGTAACCATTTGGAACCATTGAGTCCCGGCGAATTTCGTTTCACGCTGCCGCAATGCCCCACCCCAACGAGGATTTTGACCATCATCTGCTGGAAATCATCGAGCAAAGCGCGACCGGTGCGGTGCCCTCGACGCCGTTCCACCAGGACGGGCTGAACCGGCTCCGCGCGTCGCACCAGGTCTATCCGGATGCGGACCACAAGGACGGCTACGTGACCGCGCGGTCGCTGGCAGGTCGGCCCGCGTTTCACGCGGGGAACCTCGAGGACCTCGTGGCGGGGCGCATCGATCCCGAGGCGCTTGAGGCCAACGGGGCCATCTTCGACCGCTACGTCCAATCGCTGCCGGCCGAGCGCCGCGCCCGGGCCGAGGCCCGTCGCCTGGTCGTGGCCGGAAAGCCCGTGCACCACAGGGCCCACGGGGCCGGGGTCGTCCAGCACGATCCCGTGCACAGCCTGGTCCTCGTCCCGGGGTCGGGCCCCCACCCCGGCCTTCCCGGCAATTATCTCTACGGGCAAGTGTACGAGACGGGCGCCAAGCCCGGCCCCTGGTCGATTATCCTCCACGACGGCGAGGATGGCGCCTCCTTGTTTGCGGCTCCCTCGATGGCCGAGGCGCTGGGAAAGCTGCAGGAAATCCTAGCCTGCGCCCCGTTCACACTGGAGGAACTCGGGGCACTCGGGTTCAAGCTGATCTAAGGGCCGTTCAGTGGGCCGACTGGCGCCGGGCCTGGTACAAGAGCCGCTGCTGCCGGACATCGGCCTTCAGGGCATCGATTTGCGGGGCTGACAGGACTCCCTGGAGCTGGGCAAAGGCCTCGCTGCCCAGACTGATCACCCCGAGGTCGTTGTTCAGGACGGCAAAGGGATTGTTGGCCGGGAGCGGCGGGGTGGCATACTGGGCCAGGATCTGCACGAGTCCGGCGGACTGGTCCGCGGTAAGCGGGGTGGACGTGTAGCTCAACGACTGCTGGAGCAGGTTTGCCGTGTTCCGTGCCGGAATGGTCTCCTGATATTGCTGGAACTGCCCATAGTTGCCCGCCCCGAGCAAATCGGAGATCTGGCTTTCGACGGACTTCTGGCCGGCCGCCACCGCCGCAAAGAATCCCTTCGGGTCGGACTTCAGGTCGATACCCTGCTCCTGGGCTGCGGCCATGCTGTCGAAGGCCACCATCTCCTTTTCGACGAGCAGGCTCTTGAACTGGTCGAGTTGCTGGGGCGTCAGGTTAATGCTCTTGAAGAGCGGCCCATACTGGCCGTCGAGCCGCATCTTGGCCTGGATCGACGTCAGGCGCTGCATCCGAGGATCGGCCATCATTCTCAGGAGCGACGCAAACGGGCTGATCGGTCCCGCGGCCGCGGGACGGGCCTTCACCTCGGGCGCAGGCGCCGCCGGCGGGCGGGAAATAGCCTTTTCAGTCTCCGCCTTCTGGTCGGCGAGCTGCTGGCGAACGCGTGCGGTGGTGCTTGCGGCGTCCGCCAGCGCCCGTTGGGCGTCCCCGGCGGCGCCGTGCTCGTGGATGGCCGCGACAACGGCCGCCACGGCAACGATGGCGAGGGCAGTGTTGATCATTCCGTTTCTCATGGCTTTTCGGGGTCCGACATCCTGCAAATTTCCCGGAGGGCTGCAACAGGGTACTCAAACCGCGCCCGGCCGCGGGGGGTCAGCAAGATGTGGGTCTGCGGCTTTCATACGGCGACGCACGTCGCCACCTTGACGGAGCGCGCCTCCAATTCAGAATTGCCGAAACCAACCAAGTACCATCACTTTTCCGCGATGGCCGCCGTTCCCACCCCGGCAGTGAATCATCAATCGAATGAGTCTGAGAAAGTCGGGGCGCGGGTCGTGCTGGCCCTGGCCGGCGCCAAGCTGCTCCTGCATCTCCTCACCTCCGGGCGGTACGGGATCTTCCGCGACGAGATGTACGTCATCGCCTGCGCGCGGCACCTCGACTGGGGTTATGTCGATCACCCGCCGGGCGGGATCCTGATAGGCTGGATCGCCTATCATATCTTCGGCCATTGGCTCCCCGGTTTGCGCCTGCTCCCCACCCTCGCGGGTGCGGGGCTTGTGATTTTCACCGCCAAGGTCGTCCGCGAAATGGGCGGCCGATCAGTCGCGCAGGTCCTGGCGGCGCTGGCCGTCTGCGTCGTCCCAATCTACCAGCTCTTCGATAGTTGGCTGACGATGAACGCCTTTGAGCCACTGATCTGGCTCGGCTGCTTCTATTGCGTGCTTCGGGCAGTAAACACGGGGAGTGGACGCACCTGGCTCGGATTCGGTGTTCTCGCGGGAATCGGGTTTGAGACGAAGTATTCCGTGCTCTTCCTGGTGGCCGGGGTCTTGATCGGGCTTTTGCTAACGCCTCAGCGGCGATTCCTGGCGGACGGCAGGCTTTGGATCGGGCTGCTCGTGTGCGCCGCAATCGCGCTGCCCAACTTCCTGTGGCAGCTGCACCATGGTTTTCCCTTCGTTGAAATGAGGCAAAACCTCGCGACGGGGCACCGGGACGTCGTCCGCGGGCCCGGTGCATTCCTGCTCGACCAGATGATGATCATGGGGCCGTTGACGGCGCCCCTTTGGATTGGAGGAACCGTCTGGCTCCTGGTCGGGCGGGAGCGCGCCCGGTATGGCGCCTTCGGCTGGGCGTTCCTCTTCGTGCTGGGCTCGTTCATCGCGCTCAAGGGCAAGAATTATTACGTCACCCCGTGCTATCCGGTCGTCTTCGCCGCGGGCGCGGTCGCCTTCGAGGCCGTGACCGGGGCGCGGAACCGCCAATGGTTGCGGGTCGCCTACCCCGCATCAATGGCGGTGACCGGGTTGGCGCTGCTTCCGATCGCCGTCCCGATCCTCGCGCCCGATTCGTACATCCGTTACGTGAAGTGGATCCATGTCACCCCGTCAGCCTCCGAAAACCAAAACAACGGGCCGCTGCCGCAATATTTCGCCGATGAGTTCGGATGGGCCGACATGGTGCGGGAAGTGGCGCGGGTGTACCAGGCGCTGCCCCTGGCGGACCGCAACCAGGCTGTGATTTTCTCAAATGGATGGGGCGAGGCAGCGGCGATCGACTTCTTTGGGCCGACGTACGGGCTCCCCCGCGCGATTTGCCCGCACGACAGCTATTGGCTCTGGGGACCGGGTGATTGCAACGGGAAGGTCGTCATCGTGCTGCGCACCGACGGCCGCGGCGATCGAAAGGCCTTCGCCACGGTCGAGAAGGCCGGAAGCGTGTCGAACCCCTACTCCCGCCGGGACGAGTGGTTCGATATTTACGTGTGCCGCGGCCTGAAATTCAACCTCAGGGAGGCGTGGCCCGGGCTCAAGCGGTTCAACTGACCGCGTCCGCAAGCGGCCCGGAGGCCGGACTGCCTGCGCTGTTGCAAGGTTGGCGGCGATCGGGTCTAGTCCGGCACCCCGAAGCAGGTATGAACTACGAGCGCGAAGGCTATTTCATAAGCACCGACCAGGGTTTGCTCGATGTGGACTTCGTCTGGCAAAGCCTGAACCGGACCTATTGGGCGCAGGATCGGTCGCGGGAGGCTGTCGCCGAGTCGATCCGCAATTCCCTATGCTTTGGCGTCTATGAGGCGGAGGGCCGCCGGCAGGTCGGATTTGCCCGGGTGGTGACCGACAAGTCGACCTTCTCGTGGGTTTGCGACGTGTTTGTCGACGAGCGGTCCCGCGGGAAGGGGCTGGGCACGTGGCTCATGTCCTGCGTCACGGCCCACCCCTACGTGCACCACCTGAGGAGCATTCTGGGCACCAGGGATGCCCACGGCCTTTATGAGAAATTTGGATTTGAGCGATTCGAGATGATGAAGCGGCCGGCGTCGCCACGGATTGAACCCGGTTCCTGATGTTGGAAACGGCTCCAGCCAGTCCAGCGAAGCCCTCCCGCATCACCGCCTGGCTGCTGGCGGCCTTCGTCCTGCTCTCCGTGGCCCTCGGGGCGGAGGTCTGGATCCTGCGGCACGACCTGCTCCGGCTTCACCGGGAGTCCGAGTCGGAGAAGGCCGCGAGTCACGAGCAGGTCAGGACAATAAATGAGAAGCTCGTCGCATCGGACAAGGCCCGGCAGGTCGCCGAGCAAAAGCTCGAGCGGAGGAGTAGCGCGCAGGTCGGTGCGTCACGGACGAACTTCGGCAACGCTTTCATGCAGACCCTCGACCGGATGAAGCACGAACCCGGTTACCTGGCGTTGGAGCACCGCCAGCACGAGGAAAATATCCAGATGAACTACGGCGACCTCCTCGCGACCCTCCACCTTCCGGCGGATAAGCTCGCAAAGCTGAAACGACTCATGGCCGAGCGCATGGAGAGCGCGGCCGACGCGCGGAGCGCGGCGAAGGACATGGGCGTGACCGACCCCCAGTCCCTGGCCGCGGCGGTCAAGCAGGCCGACGATGACGTCAGCCAGGAGATAAACTCGCTCTTGGGCGACGCGGACTATGCGAGGTTCAAGGATTTCGCCACCCTGCAGGGTCCGCTCAGGGGAGTCAGGGACCAGTACGTGACGGACATGGCGTATGCCGGGGTGCCCATGACCCAGGACCAGACGGTCGCGCTGGCGCGGATCGTCCGCGATCTTTGGGATCCCAACACGACGCTTAATTCCAGGGACCTTCGGGTGCAGGTGATCGACCCGCAAACCGGCTACACCGCCATCGACGAGGAGCTGGTCAACCGGGCCGGCATGCTGCTTTCGCCTGATCAGCTCGCCGTCCTCAAGGCGAGCCAGACGGTGGCCCGCCAGCGGAACCTGTTCATCCAAAACGTGAACAAGGCTGCCCGGGCCCAGGCTGCCGGGCAGTAGCGAGCCGACTCAGCCCGTCTTGAGCCTATCGGCCAGGACAAACTTGATCCAGCCCTGCCGGGTAACCCCGATCCGATCGGCCTCGCGGTCAATTTCAGCCAGCAGGTCCTTTGGGAAATCCACATTCACGCGCTGCACGTCGCGCCCCGGTCGCCGGGCGTTGGCAACATCGAAGAATTTGCTCACATCCCTGCCCGACTCAAAGCGCCGGTCGAATTCCTCGGCTGTGATGGTCTCCTTCCCATCGCGGCTGGTGATGGTGTCAGCTCCCGCGCTCATAGAGCCTTTCCTCCTTTTTGCGGGCCCGGCGGATTGAGATGATTCGGATGTTTTTTCCACGGTTGGTGATGGGGCGAACTCGAAAATCAGCGATTCGATACTTTCCGAATTTCCCGCCGACTCAAGATTAATTATTATACCTTTTTTAAACTATTTATTCCGCCGCATGCGCTGTTACAGAAGCATTATGGCAACAGCACGTTTGCCTGACGGAATGAGTCCGAGGGGTTCGTGGCCGTTCCGGTTCGATGTAGCCGGCCTCCCGTCTCCACTTCGTTCCGCCGGGCAAGCCTGGAGGCCGGGCCGGGGTCTAGGACCCCGGCTACAATTTAAAATGCCTCAGGCCCGGACGATCGCCAGAAGCGCCGCTCGGTTGAGCTTCCACTGGTCGTTTCGCGGCCAATCGCGGATGGGGATGAAGCGGCGGGGGCGCTTGAACGAGGCCAGGGACGAAAGTTGCGAGGTTATCCGATCGGCATCCGGGGGATCGCCGGCCGCCGGATAGCAGGCGACGACCGCCTCGCCCCATTCCGGGTCGGGAACGCCCAGGACGGCAACATCGCTGAACTCGCCGCTGGCCATCAGGGCCGCCTCGACCTCCTGCGGGTCAACTTTCTTTCCTCCGGTGATTATGACCGAGTCCTTCCGGCCGGAAATGTGCAGATGCCCACTTGAGTCCAGGCTACCCAAATCCGCCGTGATCAAGGATCTCTGGGAACTGAAATCAGGATAGTATCCGCGAAAGACCGATTCCCCGAAAATTTGAACCAGCCCGTCCCCGGTTATCTTGATTTCGGCATGGGGCATCGCCGCGCCGGAACTGCGGTTCCCGGCCTGGAATTCGCGCGGATGAAGGGCGGTCACCATCGCCGCGGTTTCCGTCATGCCGTAGCCGAGGGAAACCGGAATGCCCGCCCGGGCCGCCGCATTGGCCAGTTCGGGCCAGACGGGCCCGCCGCCGACAAAAACGGTGTCGAACCCCGCCAGCCACCCAGCGGCCTCAGGCCGCCCAAGGAGCCGCTGGAGCTGGGTGGGCACGAGCGAGATGAAGCACCGGCCCGGCGGCCGCGCCGGGTAGTCGCCCGACTCGATCCGCTTCCACTCCCAGGGAAGGCAGGTCCCTCCGGAAAGGGCCGAGCGCATCCACGCCATGAGACCGCTCACGTGATGGAGAGGAAGGAGGCCGACGGAGTTCACGGCCGGGGCCTGGAAGTGGGTGCAAAAGCCCCGCACCGCGGCCTCGATCGTCGCCCCATCGTGCCGCGCAAACTTCAGCCGGCCTCCCGTGCCGCCCGAGGGGACCATCAGCCAGCCGGCTCCGCCTTCCCCGCCCTCGGGCGCCAGCGCGGTGAGCGCCGCAAGGTCCGACCTCTCGGCCGGTCCCCAGGCCGGATCGGCAAGAAACACGAGGCCGGGCGAAGAAACCGCCCTGGCAAAAGCCGCCATGAACCGGGCGGGATCGCGCTCCTCGACGATCAGCACCCCTCCCGGTGCATCGAAGGCCGGGGCCGCGCCGGCCGCGCCCGGGATGGTCTGCCAGAGCCTGCGGGCTAGCTCAGCGCGTTCCACACGGCCTCCGGGTTGATCCGCTCAACGTCCGTCCAGCGAATGAAGGGCCCGGTGGCCGGACCGTCAAAGCGCGGGTCGGCAAAGAGCGGCCAGACGCCATACCCCAGGGCCCGCGACTCGCCCTTCCACTCAAAGGCCGCGCGCAGCCCGGTCCGCGCTCCGACCGCCGTCTCAAGGATGGACGAGAACACGACCGGCGCCCTCGCCATCTCGAGCCGGCGCAGGACCCCCCCCAGGTCCGCGAAGAGGATCGGCTTC
Organism: uncultured Opitutaceae bacterium; assembly: GCA_903891325.1. GTDB lineage: Bacteria > Verrucomicrobiota > Verrucomicrobiia > Opitutales > Opitutaceae > Palsa-1447. Next base: position 183,327 of record CAITEC010000029.1, on the reverse strand, counting down.
ACGACATAGACGCCCGGCCAGCCCAGCCCCAGCCAGCGATCCGCGTCGCCGTCGCCTGCCAGCGACTCGTCGAGCGCCAGCGGGGTCGGGTAGTCATGGGCGAGCCCGAGCAGCAGGTCGTCCAGGTTCCTGTCGCCCCGCCGGGAACCAAGGCAGGGTTGCTCGACATGTTCGATCGGCCGGTCGGCGCAGTGCTTCAGCCACTTTTCCGCGGTCCTGCGGTCCCAGGCCCCGTTTGCGTCAAGCCTCAGCCGGGATCCTCCCGGCAGGACCGCACAGAGTTCGTCGAGCAGCCCGATTTCCGCGTCCGGCTCCCCCATCCCAACCTTCCACTTGAAGACCCGAAACCCAGCCTCCGCTTTTTCGACCGCGGCGGCCAGCGCCGGCCGGCCGGCCGGCAGGAGCGCGGCGACGGAGAGATGGGCATGCGGCGGCGGCATGCCGGAGGCCGCCCTCCGGGCGGCCTGCAGCGCGTTGCTCAGGCAGGGCAAGCCCGGGGCCAGGTCGGCGAACGCATCCCCCTCCACCTTTCCCCCGAGGGCGCGGCAGGCCGCCTCGGCCTCGTCCACGGTCTCCGTGCCGTAAACGGGCAGCGGAGCAACCTCGGCGTAACCGACCGTTCCGTTCTCGCCGGCCAGAAGGACAACCAGCCCCTCGCGCACCAGCCACGCCCCGTGGGCGGTGCGAACCGGGGCCCGGAAGGGCAGTCGGTAGCGGCGGTAGGCGAGGCTCCAGGTCATCGACGGGGTTTGGGGCGATTTAAAAGGGTTGTTTTTTTGAGAAAAGACCTTAACCCGATCATGGCAACTTATGACGAAGGTTGCCTCGCCCGTAGACTCCGCTTTTTTCCTGCCCGCCGACGCGTTTTTTCGGGCCAATCGGCCGACCGCCCTGACCTTCGACGACGTCTCGCTCGCGACGCTCTACTCCGATATCCTCCCGAAGGACGCGGACACCTCGACGGCCCTCTCCGATTCGCTGCGGCTGGCGATCCCGATCATCTCCTCGGACATGGACACGGTCACCGAGTCGCGGATGGCGATTGCCATGGCGCTCAACGGCGGGCTGGGCCTCATCCATTACAATATGCCCGCGCGCGAGCAGGTGAAGGAGGTCGCCCGCGTGAAGCGCCACATCCACGGCCTGATCCAGGACCCGATCACCGTCGGGCCCGGGCAGCTGATCGGCGACGTCCTTGCGATGATCGAGGCCAAGCGCTTCGCCTTTTCCACCTTCCCGGTCGTCGACGAGCAGGGCCGGCTGGCGGGGCTTCTCTCCGGGAACGTCGTGAAGGACCGGTACCGGGGCCGGCGCGTTTCCGAGGTGATGACCCCGCGCGCCCAGCTGATCACCGAGCTGGAATCCACCGTCGCCGCCGATCCGATCAAGGCGGCGGATCTCTTCTTCAGCCGGCACGTGGGGATCAACAAGATGCTTGTCGTCGACCGGGCCGGGCATCTCCGCGGGCTGGTCACCGCCTCCGACACCGAGCGGATCACCACCGAGGCGAAATCGCGCCGGAAACCGGCCCGCGACTCGAGCTTCCGGCTGGTGGTCGGCGCCGCCCTCTCCCCGGTCCGCAAGCCCGACGGTTCGCTCGACCGCGACGCCATCCTTTCCCACGTCGGGCACCTGACCGACGAGCACGCCGACGTGGTCGCCGTCTCGACCGCGCACGGGCACACCCGCGGCGTGGGCGAAATGGTGAAGCTGGTGCGCGGCGCCTTCCCCTCGCTGACGATCATCGCCGGAAACGTGACCAGCGCGGCCGGCGTCGGCTTCCTGGCCTCCTGCGGCGCCGACGCGGTCAAGGTCGGCCAGGGCCCGGGGTCCATCTGCACGACCCGCGTCGTGGCCGGGGTCGGCATTCCGCAGCTCACCGCCCTTTACGTCGCCGGTACGGCGGCCCGGAAGAAAAAGGTGCGCCTGATCGCCGACGGCGGCCTGGTGAAATCCGGCGACATCGTGAAGGCCCTCACCCTGGCCGACGCGGTCATCTGCGGGGGCCTGCTCGCCGGCTGCCACGAGGCGCCGGGCGAGATCATCGAGATCGGCGGGAAAATCTACAAGCAGTACCGGGGCATGGGCTCCCTCTCGGCGATGAAGGCCGGAAGCGCAGCGCGCTACGGCCAGGACAAGGCAGACAAGAACCGGAAGCTCGCAGCCGAGGGGATCGAGGCCCTGAAGGAGGTCAGCGGATCGATTGACGATGTCCTCGGGAACCTGATCGGCGGCGTGCAAAGCGGCATGGGCTACCTGGGCGCCCCCGACCTGGCCGCGCTCCGGGCCAAGGCCCGCTATATCCGGGTGAGCCCGGCCGGCCAGAAGGAGGCCGAGCCGCACGACATCATAGAGGTCTCGACCCGCAAGAACACCTGACGTGGCTTCGGACTCCCCGCTTGTCCTTGTCAGCGGCGGCCTGGGCTGGCTCGGCCGCAGGCTCGTGGAGTCGGTCCTCCTGGGCCTGCCCGACCACGAGGCGCTCCGGACGCCGCGGGCCGACACGCGCGTGCGGGTGCTCGCGCTTCCCGGCCAGGACCCGGCGCCGTTCGCGGGCTTCGCGGACCGGGTGACCGTCGTCGAGGGGGACGTCCGCTCGGCCGCGGACTGCGCCCGGTTTGTCGCGGGCGCGAAAGGGTCGGTCCTTTTTCACACCGCCGGGATCATCCACCCCCGGCGGGTTTCGGAATTTTACGCCGTCAACCTCCGGGGCACGGAGAACCTCCTGGACGCGGCCATCGGCGCCGGCGTGAGAAGGGCGGTCGTCGTCTCCTCCAATTCGCCCTTCGGCTGCAATGCGGATCCGCGGAAACCCTTCGACGAGTCGGCGCCCTACCGGCCCTACATGAACTACGGCCGCTCGAAGATGAAAATGGAACTGGCGGTCCGGGCCCGCCAGCAGGCCGGGGCAATCGAGACGGTGCTCATCCGCACGCCCTGGTTCTACGGCACGCAGCAGCCGCCGCGGCAGACCCTTTTCTTTGCCATGATCCGCGACGGGAAGGCGCCGATTGTCGGCGGCGGAGCGAACCTGCGTTCGATGAGTTACCTCGACAACCTGTGCCAGGGCCTGCTTCTCGCCGCCCGAACCGAGGCCGCCGCCGGCCAGGCGTACTGGATCGCGGACCGGCGGCCCTACTCGATGAACGAGATCGTGGACACGATCGAGCGGCTGCTCGAGAAGGAGTTCGGCCAGCACTGCGCCCACCGGCGCCTCCGGCTCCCCGGGATCGCCAGCGACATTGCGCGGGCGGCCGACGCGGCGCTCCAGTCGGTCGGGCTCTACAACCAGAAGATCCACGTCCTGTCGGAGATGAACCAGACGATCGCCTGCTCGGTCGGGCGGGCGGAGCGGGAGCTGGGGTACCGCCCCGCCGTCGAGCTCGAGGAGGGAATGCGCCGCTCCCTGCGCTGGTGCGCGGACAACGGGGTCGTATTCTGACCGTACCGGGCCATTTTCCGGTCCCGACGTTTTTCCGTTGATCTTCCCCGTCCGGCTGGCTCTTTAATCCCCTGCAACAGGGGTTTTTGACTTCGGTTGCCGCGCCAACCATGTCCCTCACCCCCTTTTCCAGCCAGTTGATCGCCGACGTCGGCATTTCCCTCGGTGACGAGGGCAAGGGCCGGCTCATCCCGGAGATCGCCGACGAGCTCCGCGCCACGGGGGCGCCCGTCTCGGTGGTGCTCAAGGTCAACGGCGGCGCCAACGCCGGGCACACCGCCGACGGGATCAAGCTGAACCTGCTGCCCTCCGGTGTTGTCGTGCGCGACGTGCCCCACCTTTGCATCGGCAGCGGGGTGGTCGCCGATCCGCGCAAGTTCTGGTGGGAGGCCCGCCCGCTCGAGAAAAAGGGCTACGGGGTCCTCTCGCGCCTGCTGATCGACGAGCGGACGATGGTCTCCGACCTCACCCACCGGCTGCTCGACCTGGCGGAGGAGGAGTACCGCGTCCATACGCTCAACGAGGAGCCGCGCGGCTCGACCGGGCGCGGCATCTCGGCGGCCTACAGCGAGGAGACCGCCCACTGGCAGATGTATTTCTCGGACTTCCAGGCGGGCCCGAACTACTTTGCCCGCAAGCTCGCGCAGCGCGCCGACCGCGCCTGCCGCACGATCCAGCACGTCTACCGCGCCAGCGAGAAGAGCTGGAACGATTTCTTCGAGAAGCTGACGACCGCCGAGCAGCGCGCGAACGCCGAGGCGATCGAGATGGGGGTCTTCCCTGCGGACGAATTCGACTTCCGGGGCTTCAAGGGCGACGCTCCCTTCACGCTGAACCTCGACCGCCTGACGGAGACCTACTGGCGGGCCGGCACCGCCCTGGCCGCCAACATCGGCGAGGTGCGCGAGCTGATCCTCGGCGAACTGCGCGCGGGCCGGACGATCGTCGGGGAGTTCGGCCAGGCCTACTGGCTCGACAAGCGGCACGGCTTTTCGTCGACCTCATCGCACACCTTCACGCCGGAATTCTTCGAAAGCGCCAACATTCCCGTGCAGCGCATCCACACCTTCGGCGTGGCCAAGGCCTACGACACCAAGGTCGGGACCCACACCTTCTCGACCCAGATGGACGACGCCCACCCCCTGTGCGCCAAGCTCAAGGTGCTTGAGTTCGGCTCGACCACCGGCCGGCAGCGCATGGTGGGCTGGTACGACGCCGTGGAGAAGGGCGACACGCTGCGCTACGGCGGCTTCCAGGACCTGATGATCAACAAGCTCGACGCGCTCACCTACTCCGGGGACTGGAGCGGGGAGCTGCTGCTGTGCACCGCCTACGAGGATCCGACCGGGCGGCGGCATGCCCACGTGCCGCGCAACGAGGCGGTCCGAAAGTCTCTCCGCCCCGTCTACGCCCGCTACCCGGGCTGGAGCGAGGACGTCTCGAAGGTCCGCACCTTCTCCGGCCTGCCGGTCAACGCCCGGCGCTACGTGGCCGGGATGATCAAGGCGGTCCTGGACGTGGCCTACGCCGGCGAGGCGCGCCCCGCGCAGCTTCCCAACCTGCGCTATCTCGGGGTCGGCCCGCTGCCCTCCCAGATCATCAAGGACGTGCCGGCGACCGCCGACCTGGTGAAGCTGGCCTGACGCCGTTCAGAAGTCCTGGAGCCGGCCCTGGCCGGCGCCGCGCTGGGGTTCCAGCCGGGCGAGCACTTCGCCGAGCAGGTAGATCGAACCGGTGACAACGACCGCGTCGTCGGGGCCGCCGGCCGCGCAGGAGTCCGGCCCGGGGAAGAGCTCCTCCACCGTCGAGCGACGGATGGAACCGGAAAAGGACGGGGGGACCAGGGACTCGAGCTCCTCGTGGCTGCAGGCCCGGGCCTGCTTCGGCACGACGAGGCAGAGCTCCCGGGCATGCCGGCAGATGACCTCCAGGAGCGGGCGCGCCCGCAAGGCTCCCAGAACGCCGGTTACGACGACCGGGCCGCGGCCGGTCTCCGCCACGAGCCGCGCCAGGTTGACGTCGAGGACCCCGGCCGCCTCGGGATTGTGGGCCGCGTCGAGGATGACGAGGCGGCCGCCGACCCGGGTCCGCTGCCACCGGCCCGGCCAGTCCACCTCGCCCAGGCCCCGGGCGATCACCTCGGGGGTCAGCCGCCAGCGGGGCGCCAGGGCGGCCACCGCGAGCGAGGCCGTCGCCGCGTTCCAGCGCTGGTAGTCGCCCTCAAAGCAGGTCTGCGGATAGCGGGCGATGTCCCCGCCAAACTTCTCGGCGACGGAATGGACCTCGGAACCGCAGCGCGCGGCGATTCCGCGGATGACGGCCTCGGCCACCGGTGGCATCCGGCCCAGGACGACCGGGCGCCCGGGTTTGATGATCCCGGCCTTCTCGGTGGCAATGCTCTCCAGCGTGTCGCCAAGCATGTCGGTATGGTCCAGACCGATTGAGGTGACAACGCTCACCTCCGGGTCGACGATGTTGGTCGCGTCGAGCCGGCCGCCAAGGCCCACCTCGATCACGTTCACCTCGCAGCCCTTCCGGGCGAACTGGAGGAAGGCCATCGCGGTCATGAACTCAAAGAAACTGGGCCGGTCGTCCGCCCCCCCGGCGGCGGCGAGCCGCTCGGCGACGGGGCGAAGCTCGCCGACATAGGCGGCGATCTCCGGGTCGGTGAGGAGCACGCGGTTCACCTGGACGCGCTCGCCCAGCCGGACCAGGTGCGGGGAGGTGTAAAGCCCGGTCCGCCACCCGGCGGCCCGCAGGATGCTCTCGATCATGGCTGAAACCGAACCCTTCCCGTTGGTTCCCGCCACGTGGACGCAGGGCACGGATCGCTCCGGGTGGCCGATCTGGGCGGCCAGCAGGCGCATCCGGTCGACGCCGAACTTCAACCCCTGGGCCTTGAGGCTGTACAGGTAGTCCTGCACGTCCCGGTCACTTCTTCCTCACGTGGAGCGCGCGGAGGATGTCGGCAATCCGGTCGCGCATATCCAGGCGGCTGACGATCTGGTCGATCAATCCGTGCTTGAGCAGGAATTCGGCGGTCTGAAAACCCGGCGGGAGCGTCTGCTTGGTCGTGTCCTTGATGACACGCGCCCCGGCAAAGCCGATCTGGGCCCCGGGCTCGGCGAGGATGACATCCCCCAGGGTCGCGAAGCTCGCCGATACGCCGCCGGTCGTGGGGTCGGTCAGCACCGAAATGTAGGGCAGCCGGGCCTGCGCGAGGCGCCCGAGCGCCGCGCTCGTCTTGGCCATCTGCATGAGCGAATAGATCCCCTCCTGCATGCGCGCGCCGCTCGAGGCGCTGAAGATGATGCAGGGGATCTTCCTTTCCAGGGCCGTCTCGATCGCCCGGGTGATCTTCTCCCCGACCGCCGCCCCCATCGAGCCCCCGCAGTACCGAAAATCCATGACCGCGATCGACACGGGAATCCCGTGGACGCTTCCGGTCCCGACGACGACCGCCTCGGGCATGCCGGTGTCCTTTTCATAGCGCTTCAGCCGCTCGGAATAGGGCTGCGAGTCCACAAATCCCAGGGGGTCGGTCGAGCGCACGCCGGCATGGGCCTCAACCCAGGTGCCCTCGTCCACGAGCTTCGCAATCCGCTGCTGGGCGCCGATCCGAAAGTGATGCCCGCTCTTCGGGACGACCATCTGGTTGTCCTCGATCTCCTTGTTGAAGAAGATCTCCCCTGTGACCGGATCCTTCCGGTAAAGGCCCTTGGGTATGTCCTTTTTCCGGGTCTTGTGGACTGTGTAGGTCGGTTTGTCGAAATGCATCGTTTTGGGGTTCAGCCGTGGCCGAAGGTGATGACGTCCAGATTCAGGCAGCCCGCCCGCCGCAGGACGCGGGCGCAGCTGTCAAGGGTTGAACCGGTCGTGAATACGTCATCAACAAGGATATAATGCTGCCGGGGATCCAAGCGACGACCCCCCGCCAGTGCAAAGGCATTTTTCAGGTTCGCCCGGCGCCCCGGGCGGTCAAGCGCGGTCTGGGTCGGGGTGTCCACTGTCCTGCGCAGGAGGTGGGCCAGGGTGGCGCCGCCCCCCGCGGCCGCGGCGAGGGCCTCCGCCAGGAGCGCGCTTTGGTTGAAGCCGCGCTCCCGGAGCTTTCGGGGATGGAGGGGCACGGGGACAAGGATCGAGCCGCGGGCGCATTCCACGACGGCGGCGGATTTTCGGAATACTTCCCCCATATCCGCCAGGACGTGCAGGCCGCGGTGGTATTTCAGCTCGATGACCAGCGCCCGGGCCGGTCCCCGGGACATGACCGCCGCGCAGCCCCGCCCAAAGGCCTGGTCCGGGCCCGGGCGTTCCGGGGGCCCGCCGGCCGGAACGATCTCCCGGGCGCAGCAGGCGCAGAGGCTCCGAAACCCGCTGTCCTCGACCAGCCCCCGGCAGTGGACGCAAACCGGGGGGAAGACGACGTCCGCCAGCGCTGACAGGAGCCCGTTCAACGCGCGTCGGCCGCCGGCCTCGCGGCGTAGATCACCCGTTCCAGGAAAAGCCCCTGCGGCGGGGCGGTCACGACCTCGGGGGTCCTTCGCGGCGCCTCCAGCAGCGCGGCAACCCGGGCCGGGGTGAGCTTCCCCTCCCCGACCGCAACCAGGGCCCCGACCAGGCCGCGGACCATCTTGTAGAGGAACCCGTCTGCCTCGGCCGTGATCCGCACCCGGCGCCCCCGCCTGGTAATCGCGAGCCGGCGAAGGGTGCGCACCGTGTCCTCCTCGCCGGGACCTCGGCGGGCCGAGAACCCCCCGAAGTCGTGCCGGCCCCGTAGGAGGGCGGCAGCCGTCTCCATGGCTCCGAAGTCCAGCGGTCGGTACACCGGCCAGCAGCGCGGGCGGGCGAACGGGTCGGCGTCGCCCAGGTGAAGGTCGTAGGTGTAGATCTTGCCCGTCGCCGCGAAGCGCGCATGAAACCCGGCGGCAACCGCGCGGACGGAGCGGATCTGGATGGCGGGGGGCAGCCCCGCCGCCATCGCGGCGAGCAGCTTTTCCGGCGCGTGGCCCCAGGCGGCGTCAAAGTGAAACACCTGCCCCCGGGCGTGCACCCCCGCGTCGGTCCTGCCGCTGCCGTGGATTCGGACCGGACCCTTGAATATCCGGGCGAGGCAGGCCTCGATCACATCCTGGATGGCGAGCCCGCCCGCCTGGCTCTGCCAGCCCGAGAAGCCCGTCCCATCATAGGCGCACACGCACTTCCAGCGGCGTGATTTTTGGGGGGAACTCATCGGATTTAGGGCCGTTGCCCGCGACCATTATGGCAAGTGCAGCTTCTCATTCAGGAAGTCCTGGAGCATGATCGTGGCCGACCGCGAGTCGATCGTCCCGCCGGCCCGCAGGCCCCGCCGCTTCCTCTTCGGGGTGATCGATTCCGCGTCGTAGGAGGTCAGGCGCTCGTCGGCAAGGTGGACGGCAAGCCCGAATTCCAGCCGCAGGCGCTCCGCAAAGGCCTCCGAGTCCTTCGCCTTGAAGCCCGCCGTCCCGTCCATGTTCAAGGGATAGCCCACCACCAGTTCCGTGATCCGGCGATCCCGGACAACAACCCTGAGGCCGGCAAAGCGGGCGGCCTCTTCCGACTCGACCAGGGCGGGAAGCGGCGTCGCGACCCCCAGGTCGTCGCCAAAGGCCAGCCCCCAGCGGCGCGTCCCGAAGTCGATGCCCAGGAAGCGCATCCCCGTCAGGCCGTCACCCGCAGTTCGGGGTGGCGATCGGCGTACGCCCGCGCGTAGGAGGCAAACGCCGCCTTGAGCCGCGCGGTTACGCTCCCCGGGCCGACCGCAAAGCGCGCACCGTCAATCGACGCCACGGGCACGACGTCGCGCGTGGTCGAGAGGAGCATGCACTCGTCCATCGCGGCAAAGTCGCCCGGCAGGACGGTTTCCTCCCGGACGGGGATGCCCGCCGACGCGGCGATCGCGGAGAGGATCAGCCCGCGGGTGATCCCGGAAAGTATCCCGGCGGACAGGGGCGGGGTGACCAGCACCCCGCCGCGGACAAAGGCGATGTTCGAGGTGGCCGCCTCCGTCACCTCGCCGGCGAGGTTGAGGATGACCACGTCGTCGGCGCCGCGGGTCTTCGCCTCGCGAAGGCAGAGGAGATTGTTGAGGTAGTTCCCGGTCTTCCAGGCCGGGTCCAGGGCCGTGGCCGGATTGCGGCGCATCGTTGTCGCCTGGGATAACGCCAGGCCGGAAGCGGCCTTTTCCGGGGAAAGCTGCGCAAGGGGCTGGACAAGGATCACGGTGTCCGGCCGGTCCGCCAGGGCCACGTCCAAGCCGATCGGGCCGCAGCCGCGCGAAATCTGGAGCCGCACATAGAGGTCGCCCGCGTGCCCCGTCGCCTCCCGGAGCGCGGCGGCCGTCCGCCGGATCTCGGCCAGCACCTGCGCCGGGGCGAGGGGAAGGGCCAGGTGAAGGCCCCGGGCGGAGGCCTCCAGCCGCCTCCAGTGCTCCTCCCAGGCAAAGAGGAAGCCGTGGTAGCTGCGCCAGACCTCGTAGACGGCGTCGCCGTAGAGAAACCCCCGGCTGAGCGGCGCGAGCGATGGCTCGTGCGCGGCGTGCAGCCGGCCGTTTGTATTGGCCTGGACGAAATTCAAATGCTACTTGCGGGCCTTCACGAGCCCGAGCGCCTTCTTGATATTCTGCACGGTCGGCAGCGATATATGAAGCGCCTTGGCGATCGCCGATCCCGTCTGGCCCGCGTCGACGAGCTTCTTCACCTGCTCGCGGGTCTTGTCGGTGATGACGGCGCGGCGGCGGCGCCTGGCCTTGGCGGGCTTGGCCGCGGCGCGGCTTCCAGAGCGGCGCCCGGAGGCGGCGGCCGCGACGGCTGAGGCAAATTCCTTCACGGTGGCGAAACCGTATTTGCCGGGGAGGGAGGCGAGCTCGCGCTCGAGGTGCGCGGCAACAGCCCGCTCCAGTTTGGCCAGCTTGGCCTTCGTGGCCTCCAGTTGTTTGATCTTATCAGTTACCATAAGGGGTTGAATCTCCCACCATGTCTATAGTAAGTCAATAAATACCCGAATTCGGGTACCAGTACTCTAATTCGAGTACGTGCGATCCCGGGCCTGTCATTTGACAATTCACAATCTTCAGTTCGTCGCCGGCATGCGTCGCACCCGCCCCAAGCGGCAAAGGGACACTGGAATGCACCCGAATCCGCGACTTTTTATGCTCCACTTTGGCCCGTTCCGCGTGTTCCGTGTCTACCCATGCCACGCCTTCCCCTTGAGGACAACTACACCGACGTGATCGGAAAGTCGCAACGCGGCCTAAAGGTCGACGACGCCCGCCTGTGCGAACTGGCCGAGGTCACCCCGGCCGACCTGGCCGCGGTCAAGGCCGGCCGGCCGATCGACGCGGTCATCCGGCGGATCGCCCGGCACCTGCGCCTGAGCCCCGACGCCCTGGAGGCCATGGCCCACCAGGCCTGGTACCCCGAGCAGCCGGAGTTCAAGCACGGCTTTGCCATCTTCAACACGCCCTACGAGGACATGACCGTGAACAGCTACCTGGTCTGGGACTCCAGCACCCGCGCCGCGGCGGCGTTCGACACCGGCGGCAACTGCGACGGGATGCTCGACGTCATCAAGGCCGAGAAGCTGCGGGTCGCGGCGATCTACCTCACCCACACCCACGTGGACCACATTGCGGACCTGGCCAAGCTTCACGCGGCGACCGGGGCCAGCGTCTGGGCGAGCGAGCGGGAGCCCGTGGATTTTCCCGGCGCAAAGACGTTCAAGGAGAACGAGCACTTCCACCACGGCTCGCTCGCGATCAAGACCCTGTCGACCTGGGGGCATTCGCCCGGGCAGACAACCTACTACATCACCGGGCTGAGCTGGCCGCTGGCGATCGTCGGCGACTCGCTCTTCGCGAGCTCGATGGGGGGCAGCGCGACGAACTTCGAGGACCAATTCAACAACACCTCCCGGAAGATCCTCACGCTCCCGCGCGACACGGTGATCGCAAGCGGCCACGGGCCCCTGACCTCCGTCGACCAGGAGAAGCGGCACAACCCGTTCTTCGCCCGATGAACTTCCATCCGGCAAGGGACGCCTTTGCCCGGTTGGCTCGGGAGGGGAACGTCATCCCGGTCTACGCGGACCTGGCCGCGGATTTTGAGACCCCGGTGTCGGCCTATGCCAAGCTGAAGGACGACGGGCCGGCCTACCTGCTCGAGTCGGTCGAGGGCGGCGAAAACCTCTACCGCTACAGCTTCATCGGCTGCAGGCCGCGGCTGGTCTATGCCTGCGGTCCGCAGACCACCGAGGTCCGGCGGCCGGGACTGCCCGTGGAGCGGATTCCCACCCCCCAGGACCCCCTCACCCTCATCCAGCGCGAGATCGCCGGCTACCGGCCCGTCAAGCTCCCCGGAATGCCCCGCTTCACCGGCGGGGCCGTCGGCTATATCGGCTACGAGTACATGACGCGGATAGAGCCGAGCGTCCCCGCGGCGGCGACCGATGAACTCGGCGTCCCGATGATCTACTTCATGCTGTCGGACACGCTCGTGATCTTCGACCGGGTGAAGCAGACGCTCCGGCTGTGCGTGAACGCCCACATTCCCGGGGCGCCCGGCGCGCCGGAGGGGGCGGAGAAGGCCTACGAGGCGGCGGTGGCCGAGCTGAACCGGCTCTACGACCTGCTGCGCAAGCCGCGGGACCTTGTCCCCGCTCCCCTCGACGATTCGCCCGCGGGGCCCGTGCCTCCCGGCAACTTCACCCAGGCCTCCTTCGAGGCGATGGTCGAGCGGACCAAGGAATACATCCGGGCCGGCGACATCATCCAGGTCGTGCCCTCCCAGCGCTTCAGCCTGCCCTTTGCAAAGCCGCCGCTGGATCTGTACAGGGCCCTGCGATCGGTGAATCCCTCGCCCTACATGTTCATCCTCGACGCGGGGGACTTCGCCCTGGTCGGCGCCTCCCCCGAGGTGCACGTCCGGCTGACGGACGGCCTGGTCGAGATCCGGCCCCTGGCGGGCACCCGGAAGCGCGGCGAGACCGTGGCCGAGGATTTGGCCCTGGAAAAGGAACTGCTGGCCGACGAGAAGGAGCGGGCCGAGCACCTGATGCTCGTCGACCTGGCCCGCAACGACATCGGGCGGGTGTGTGAATTCGGGAGCGTGCACGTCCCGGAGCTCATGGTGGTCGAGCGCTACTCGCATGTGATGCACATCATGTCCCAGGTCGAGGGGCGGATCCGCCCCGACCGCAACGCCTTCGACCTGATGCGCGCGACCTTCCCGGCCGGGACGGTGAGCGGCGCCCCCAAGATCCGGGCAATGCAGATCATAGCGCAGCAGGAGCCCGTCCAGAGGAGCTTTTACGCCGGGGCCCTCGGCTACTTCAGCTACGACGGCAACCTCGATTCCTGCATCATGTTACGAACCTCCCTGCTCAAGGATGGCACCGTCCACATCCAGGCGGGGGCCGGGGTCGTGGCCGATTCGAACCCAACCGCCGAATACCAGGAAACGGTCAACAAGGCCCGGGCCCTCTTCAAGGCGGTCCAGATTTCAGCGAATTTCTGATGGTTTGGGGAAACTTTTCACCCTCTGGCGCGTACTATGCTTGATATCCGGATGAAAATCCGGACGCACGATGAATTCATTGGCGGACCGCTCAGGTCAATTGCCCCGGGAAACCCCGGGCGCGGGTTCCGTTGACTCCGACACCCTCGGCAGGAGCAGCCTTCAGGTCTACCTGGGAGAAATCGGCAAGACCCCGCTTCTGACGATCGCCGAGGAGGTGGTTCTGGCCAGGCGGATCCGGCGCGGCGACCGCGCGGCGCGCGACCACATGATCAAGGCCAATCTCCGGCTGGTGGTGAGGATCGCGATGGACTACAAGGATTTCGGCCTCCTGCTTTCCGACCTGATCAGCGAGGGAAACATCGGGCTGGTCAAGGCCGTCGCCCGCTTCGACCCGCGCAAGGGGGGGAAGCTCTCGACCTACGCGTCGTGGTGGATCAAGCAGTCGATCAAGCGGGCGCTGGCGAACCAGTCCAAGACGATCCGGCTCCCGGTCCACCTCGTCGACAAGCTTTCGCGGATGCGCAAGACGGCCATGCGGCTTGCCGAGGGCCTCGGGAGGGACCCGACCGACGAGGAGTTGGCGGCGGAATTGCAGATACCCACCTCGCGGGTGGCGCACCTCCGGTCGGTCAGCGTGGCCCCCGCATCGCTGGACGCGCCGATCGGCGGCGATCCGGAGGCATCCACCCTCGGCGAGATCGTGGGCGACGAGAACGCGTCCAGCCCCTACGAGGGGCTTTGCGAAAAGAACCTGAGAGCGGACCTGGTCGCGATCATCGACTCGCTGGACGAGCGCGAGGCGCAGATCGTCCGCCTGCGCTTCGGGATCGGGGGGCGGGACGAACTCACGCTCGAGGAGGTTGGAAAGCGCTTTCACGTCACCCGGGAGCGGATCCGCCAGCTCGAGTACGCGGCCCTCGGCAAGATCCGCCGGGCCATCGCCCGGCACGAGGCGCCGAAGCTGACCGGGAAAAACTGATTGCGTCGGCGCCGGCCGTTTCCGTCGAATGGGGGCCCGAATGCCCGCGGCCGGTTCCACTCCCGAGATTTCCCTGGTCGTGCCCTTCTTCAACGAGGAGGAGGCGGCCTACGGCGTGGTCGATGAGATCGGAGGCGCGCTCGAGGAATTCGGCGGCGCCTGGGAGGCGATCCTGGTGGACGACGGGAGCACCGATCGGACGGCCGGGGAGCTCGAGCGGGGCCGCCGGGCCTGGACCCGGTGCCGGATCCTCAGGCTCCCGGCCAATTGCGGGCAGGGGCCGGCCCTGTACCGCGGCATAGCGGAGGCGCGGGCCCCCCGGATCGCAACGATGGACGGCGACGGCCAGAATCCCCCCGGGGAGGTCGCGACCCTCCTGCCGTTGCTCGAATTCGCCGACCTTGCCGTTGGCGTCCGGACACCCCGGCGGGACTCCCTCCTGCGCCGCGGGCTCTCCCGGCTGGCAAACCGCGTGCGCGGCAGGCTGATCGGGGACGGGGTGAGCGACGCCGGCTGCGCCCTCAAGGTCTTCAGGCGCGAGGTGGCCGGCAGTTTTCGCCCCGTGCCGATGCTCAACTGCTTCATGCCTGCGTTCGCGATCGCAGCCGGATTCCGCGTCGCCGAGCGGCCGGTGCGCCACCGGCCCCGCCGCGCGGGCCGGGCCAAGTACGGGCTGAGGGTCATGGCCTGGCACCCCTTCTGGGAAATGCTGGCGGTCCGGCGAATGCTGCGGCAGACCGGCGCCGGGAGAGCCGGGTCATGCTGAGCACGGAGCTATTCGACTACGCGCTGCCGATCGAGCTGGTCGCGCAGGCGCCGGCCGCCCGCCGCGACCAGTCGCGGCTCCTGGTCGTCGACCGCGCCGCCCATGCGGTCTCCCACCATCATTTTTCCGACCTGCCCGGGTTCCTGCGGCGCGGCGACACGCTCTTGCGCAACAACGCCGCCGTCCTTGCCGCCCGGCTCAGGGCGCGGCGCCCGACGGGCGGGAGCGTCGAGTGCCTGCTGCTCCGGCCGGCGGACGGGGACGGACTCTGGCGCTGCCTGGTGAAGCCGGGCCGCAGGCTGCCGGTCGGGGCGACCTTCGACGATCCCGGGGCCGGGTATCACGCGGAAATCACCGGCCGCGATCCCGACGGGTCGGTGCTGGTCCGTTTCACAACAAAGGACGGCGCGCCGATGACCGCCGTGGCCGCGCGGTGCGGCGAAGTCCCCCTCCCGCCCTACATTCGCCGCGGCGACGGATCCGCCCGCGATTCGGACCGGGCGCGGTACCAGACGGTGTATGCCGATCCCGCGAGGACGGTCGCGGTCGCCGCGCCAACCGCCGGCCTTCACTTCACGCCCGAGCTCCTCGCAACCCTTGCCGGCGGGGGGGTCGGTTTCGCCGACCTCACCCTCCACGTCGGGCTGGGCACTTTCCGGCCCATCTCGAGCCCGAACATCGAGGAGCATGCGATCCACCGGGAGCTCTACGAGATCCCGGTCTCGACCCAGCGAACGCTGCACGCCCCGCCCGGCCGCCGGGTGGCCGTCGGAACGACGGCCGTGCGAAGCATCGAGGATTATCTCTCAGGCGCCGACCGGCCCGGCACCGCGCCCCACGTCGCCGAGGCCGGGATATTCATCCACCCTCCCCGAACTTTTCGCGGGGTCGACTGCCTCATCACCAATTTTCACCAGCCCCGCTCGACCCTGCTCTGCCTGGTCGCCGCCTTCCTCGCGCCGGGCGGGACGGAGGGAGTCGGCTGGCTGAGGGAGATCTACGCCGAGGCAATCTCTCTGCGCTACCGGTTCTTCAGCTATGGCGACGCCATGCTGATCCTCTGAGCGAGGCCGGGCTTGCGTGCCCGCGCTTTACCCTGTCCGATTCGCACCCCATGTCGCCCACCGAACTCCAGGACCTGATCGAGGAGGCAACCTACGACCATGCCATGGGGGAGACGGACGCAGCGCTGGCCAAGCTCGCGCGGGCCGCCGCCGCCGCGCCGGGTTCGTTTGAGGCGTGGCATGCGATCGCGGAGATCAACTTCTCGCTTCGCCGGCTGGACGCCGCCCTGGACGCGGCCCAGAGGGCGCACTCCGTTCGGCCCGACGACCTGTTCATCAACACCTCGCTGTCGCGGATCTGGATGGAAAAGGGGGACAAGGCCAAGGCGGAGCACTTCGGCGCCCAGGCGAAGATCCAGGGCTGGAAGGAAATTCTCAAGAATCCGGGGACCGAGACCTAGACCGGCTTCGCCGGCTTTCCCGCCTTCGCCTCCAGCCTCGTCGCGCGGGCCAGTTCCTTGACCGCCGCATCGATCGCGACCCGGGCCTTCTTGTCCATCCGGTCGATGAAGAGGACCCCGTTCAGGTGATCGACCTCATGCTGGATGCAGCGCGCCAGGAGCCCGTCGCAGGTCATCGTGTGGAATCCGCCCCGCTCGTCGTTGTAGGTGACCGTGACGGCCTCCGGCCGCCCGACATCCCCCCGGATCTCGGGAAAGGACAGGCAGCCCTCCTCGACCACTTCCGGATCGGCGCCCGGCACGGGTGTCACAACGGGGTTGGCCAGGACCAGCGGCATCAGCAGTTCCGGGGGTTTCCGCAGCCCGTCCAGGGTCAGTGAATATTCCGAATCGCTGGCCCGCAGGTCGACGACGCACAGCTGGATCGCCCGGCCGACCTGCTGCGCGGCGAGCCCGATTCCCGGTGCCGCGTGCATCGTGTCGATCATGTCGGCGGCCAATTTCCTGAGCGCGGCGTCAAATACGGCGATTTTCTCGCCTTTTTTCCGCAATACCGGATGGTTGTAGTGAACAATTTCCAGGGTCATCGGTCAGTATTTCCTACAAGGTGGGTCCCGCCGGGCCGCCTCGCAAATCAATACTATTCAGCCATGAGCGCATCCACGCCAGCACCGGGTTTCCGGCCGACTGCGCCGATCCTGGTCCTCGCGGGCCTGGTCGTCGCGCTGGCGGCCTGGGTGGTGCCCGTGAACCTGAAGTCGGTGAGCCCGACCCTGCTGGCAGCCGCCGGCCAGGACACGCCCTCGCTCTCGGACATCGGCGGCCAGCTCGTTGATTCCGAGAAAATCGGCCCCGCCGCCCTGGTCCTCGCTGCCGCCAAATCGGTCGGCGATCCGCAGGCCCCCGCGCTGGCCCGGGCGCTCGACCGGCTCAAGGCCCGGCAGCCCAATCTCACCGCGTGGGGCGGATGGGATCCGTTCCTCGACCCCCTCTTCAACCTGCGCGCGCCGTCGGGCCGCACCGGAAGCACCCCGGTCCTGACCTTCCTCATCCCCGGGCAGGCTCGCGAAAAACTCCTCAGCTCACTCTCCGACTCCGGCTCAATCGGCGTGCAGCTTTTGCTGCAGGCCCGAAAGATCGACAACACCGGCCGCTTCGCACCGGCGACAAAGCCCGGGGGCCAGCCCCTCGACTCCCTGATCCTGCTCACCGCACTGCTCTACCAGGGCGAGCACCTCGCCCCGCCCCTGCAGCGGGAACTGCGCTATCTTACAGAGACGGCCATTGCCCAGAAGCAGCTCGGCGACCTGGGCCCCTACTTCCTGGACCTCATGGCCCTGGGCCGGCGGCTCGACTGGGTCCAGCTCACCGAGCTGCTCCGGCGCACCGATAGCGTCAAGACGGTCGCCGCCTACGCGCAGCTCGCCCGGGTCGCCCCCGACCAGTTTTCCGCCATCTACGCGGCCGCCCTCCTGACCGACTCGGCCGACCGGGTGGCCTCGTACCTTCTTCTCTACGGCAAGGCCGGCGCGACCGACCTGCGGCTTGCGCTCGCCGACGGCCGCGGCGCGGTGCGGCAGCTCGTGTTGCGCCAGGTGCCCGTCAACCGGTCGGCCGGCCCGGCCCTCGGCTCAGCGGGCGCGCTGGTCCTCGCCCACCCCCGGTTGATGCTCGTCGTGAAATACCTCGGCTACCTGCTGGGGCTCTTCATCGTCCTGCGCGGGCTCGACCGATGGATCGTCAGCCCCCCGACCGGCGCCGGAAGCGCGGTGCCCCGGGCGACCGCCGGGGTGATGGCCTTCTTTCTCGCAGGGCTGGTGATTGTGGCCACGGAGCCCTTCCTCCTGCGGGCGGCCCCCCTCTCCGAATATCGTCCCGTCCTCCGGCTTCCCATGCTCGCGGCGAGCGGCCAGCCATTGCATTCTCCCGATTCATCCAAAAACATCGTCACCATGGATTCCTCCACACTCATATCTATCGCGTTCTTTGCCCTGCTGCAGGTGGCCGTCTACCTCGTCTGCCTGCGGAAAATCAACCAGATCACCCGCGAGGAGGCCACTCCCGCCCTCAAGCTCCGGCTGATGGAAAATGAGGAGAACCTCTTCGACAGCGGGCTCTACGTGGGGATGATGGGCACGGCGACCGCGCTCGTCCTTCAGGTCCTGGGCGTCATCCAGCCCAACCTGCTCGCCGCCTATTCGTCCAATCTCTTTGGGATCGTGTGCGTCGCCCTGGTGAAGATCCGGCATGTCCGCGCCTTCAAGCGCAACCTGATCATCGAGAACAACGCGGCCGCAAAGGCGGGTGTGGCGTGAATGAATAAGACCCTTCTACTGATCATCGTCGACTTCCTGTTCCTCAACCTGATCGCGCTCACGCGTTGGGAGAACTCGGAGCCGGTGCGGCCGAGCCGTCCCCCGGTCGCACAGGTGGCGGCAAATGCGCCCGCGTCGAGCCGGGACCAGGACCTGGTTGCGACCATGCGCGACGCGCTCGCCGACGAGCAGACCAACCGCGAGGATCTCGCCCGGAAGCTCTCCTCGGCGGACGCCGCGATCGCCTCCCGGGAGCAGAGCCTTTCGGCGGCGCAGGCCGAGCGGGAGAAGCTCGCGTCCAGGCTGGACGCGACCCAGGCGGCGGCCGCGCAACTCGGCGAGCAGGTCGCCGCGGCGCACCAGGAGCAGACCCTCACCAAGGACGAGATCGCCCAGCTCGAGCGGGAGCTCGACGAGAAGAACGCCGAGGCGGAGCGCCAGAAGCATGCCTATGCGGCGCTCGAGGCGCAGGACGCGAACGCCCGGAAGGAGATCGAGGGGCTCACGATGGCCGTAGTCGTCGATGAAAACGAGAAGCAGCACCTGCAGCAGCAGGCCGCCCAGCTCCAGACCCAGGTCCAGACCGAGCGCACGGAACGCCTGAAGGTCCAGGCGACCACCGCCCAGCTCGCGCAGGGGGTGGGCCAGCTCGCCCAGAACTCGGGCGAGCTCACCAAGGAGATCCGCGACAATCGGCCGATCAACATCAACGTCCTGTTCAGCGATTTTCTCGCCAACCGCGTCCAGACGACGTTTTCAACCACGCGCCGGGGTTTCTTCGGAGCGGTGGACAAATCGAAGGAGGCCTCGGTCATCTTCACGACGGACGGGAACCGGGTCTACGCCCTCGTCCATATCGACGAGACCACGTTTTCCTTCGGGCCCGACGCCTACGACTGGTCGAAGATCGGGATCCGTTTCGACAAGCCGCCGTTCTACCACACCGAGGGCTCGCAGCTTGAATTCCTCGGGGTGGATCCCCGCGTGGTCGTGCTTCCGGTCGAGGCGAGCCAGGTGGCCGCGCTCGGGGTGAAGGTGTACCCGCTCGCGCTCAACCCCTTCCGGTTCGCCGATGCGGTCCTGATCAGCGGCGGCGGCAAGGGCTACGGGGAAGTCGGCTTCAAGCTGGATGCCGACAGGCCCGGGTACGTCCGCGTGGACAACCGTTTCTTCAAGCGGCTCTTCGGGGACTTCGCCCCGTCGACCGGCGACCTGGTCTTCAGCCACGCGGGGGAACTGCTCGGGATCATGGTGAACAATGACTACTGCGCCCTGATCAAGGATTTCTCGCCCGCGCGCTCAATCCGGACCGGCGACAGCACCGCATCCGAGCAAACCGGCCAGATCCTCGACGACCTCGGCAGCCGGATCAAGTCGATGCCCGACGACCTGCAGTAGCTGCAGAAACCTGAAACCTGAGACCTGAAACCTGAAATTTCGGGCCAAGGCCGGATCGGATGTAGCCGGCCTCCTAGAGGCCGGTTCCGGGGTCTAGAATTCCGGCTGGCCCAGCCCGACATCGTCCGCCTCAAAAGTGCCGGTCGTCCGGCCGACCTCGATCAACCGATATCGAACCAACGTGGCTCCCTCCAGCCAGGCCTGATCGATTCCCGGGCCAACGAACTCAAGGTTTCTCCTGGTCATCGCGTAGCCAGCGACATCGTCGATGTCGGGCCGCTGCCCCTCGCCGGGAAGGATCGATGCCAACAGCGCCTCATTTCGGCGCCCATTCACCAGGACAAATACGCCGTTTGAATCCGCTGCTCCGAGGAAGCGGTATCCACTACCGAAATTGGTCGGAAAAATCCGCCCGCTCCGGTCAATCGCATTGGCCAGGTTTGACGGATAAAACCCCTCACTCAGTGCGACCCTGACCACGGCCGATGCGCCTGTTGCGCTCGCCTCGATAGAGTCAACCCGGACCTGACGAATTCCCCACGAAGCCCTGGATCCGACCGAGAGCGGGAGGCCGCCGGAAAATTCCAGGCGATCAATGGCCGCATAGACCGTACCGGAAAGCTTGCCGCGCTCACCTTCGAGCCGGTCGCGCACCCGACCACGGACGGGTATCGTCAGGCTCGCGCCCCGCCTGGCGACGGCATGAGGCAAATTGAGGATCGTCGCGGGCGCCACTGCAGCAATCACCGCTCCAATTTCCCATCGGTCTCCCCTCGACGGGCTCAGCAGGAAGTGCCCCGCTTCCGGGATCGATTCCCCGCTTGGCCACGTCACGGTGACGTTGGTTGCGTCTTCCGGGACCACAACCTCCCCGCTAGGCAGGGAAATAGAAGGCATGTTCCCTTCCAGCAGGTCGGTGCCCCCTGCCGACGGCCTGAGTCTGGGATGATAGGAAAATCGCCCCGCAACATCGTTCACTTGTGGAATAGGGTCCGCTGCTCGGGAAAGGAAATCCCAGGGCCAGTAGACCGCCGTCAGCATCGAGGCAAACGCGGCCGCTGAAACCACGGCCACCGACAAGCGCCCATGCCGGCAAAGGTAGCGCCAGACAACAATCAGCCCGGAGAGCACCGCGACCGCCACCTGCACCACCAGAATTCGCGAGGATTCCAGGTGGGCGGATGATGTCCCCACTGTCACCCCCGCAGTGTGGAGACTGTGCATCTTGATCAGCGCAACCGTGATCCCGGTGGCAATCCCCGTGCCGATGAGGATCAATATCCCCGTTATCGCAAACTGCCCGAATGTCTCAGCGGTTATTGCGATCGCGGCCAACGCCAGGACCACCGGGGTGCGG
Organism: uncultured Opitutaceae bacterium; assembly: GCA_903891325.1. Lineage (GTDB taxonomy): Bacteria > Verrucomicrobiota > Verrucomicrobiia > Opitutales > Opitutaceae > Palsa-1447. The sequence goes on along the minus strand of CAITEC010000029.1, from coordinate 162,072 downwards.
TCCACGATACCGCTGGCGGCGGCCACCGCGAGAATGCGCGGCCCGGCCCCGCAGCAGGCAATAACCACGAGGTTCACCAGCACGGGGATCAGGATGACCACCGCCAGGAAGCACAGCTTCTCCATCGCGATGACCCGTCTCGAGTGCGGCCGGGTCAGCCAAAAGGCCGTCGTGCCCTTCGGAGGGTCCTCAAGGATGACCCCCACTGCCAGGATAAGCGTCACGATCTGGTAAATGATGCTGGTTGAAAGCTTCGCGATCTCAATCAACGGCCCAAGATTGCCCGTGGTGTGATCCAGGGCGACGAAGTCCCGCGCAAGCAGGAGAGCCAGGCAAAGGAGAAGCAGCGCAAAGGGAAGTGACATCCGCCGGCAATCCTTCCGGAAGTGGTGAAGAAACGCGCTCATGCTGCCGCTCCCTTCCGGATTGCCCGCTGGGCGCGTGCCTGCGCGATGAATATCTCCCGAAGCGCCATCGGGCGCACCGACACGGCGCCGCCGGGAAATGTCTCACGGTAGAGCCGCTCGGCATCCTCGCCGGCATAGCCGCTGTCCACGAAGCGCACGAGCCCGGCCGACTCCTCGCGATCAATCCAGGAGCCAGGCATGACCCGGGTGCCGCCGGAAGGGGGTAAACCGGCAACCTCAACCCGCCGGTGTCGCTCCAGGAGAGAGTCGGTCGCCTCCGCGGACTGGAGCCTTCCTGAGTCGATCACGCCGATCCAGTCGCAGAGCCGCTCGATCTCCTCGATGTCGTGCGAGGAAACGAGGATCGTCCATTCGCCAACAGTGGAGACTTCAAGCAGGCCCCGGACAAACTCGTCGCGCGTGAGCGGATCGAGCCCGCTGAACGGCTCGTCGAGCACCAGCAGCCGCGGCCGGTAGGCCATCGAGACGAGGAGCGCCGCCTTCATCAGCATTCCGCGGGAGAGGTGCTTGAGCTTCCGATCCAGGGGAAGCTCGAACTGATCGAGCAGTGTCCCCTCGAGGGCGAGATCCCAGGTCGGGTAGAGCGGTCGGCAATAGCCGATGAAGCCCTCCACCGTCATCCAGACGGGGAGCTGCTGGTTCTCGGAAACGTAGCCGATCGCCGCCATCTCCGCGGGGCCCAGCTTCCGGGAATCAACTCCCAGGACGCGGGCGGTGCCCGACGTGGGCGCCAGCAGGTTCATGAGCAGCTTGATCGTCGTGGTCTTGCCGGCGCCATTCGGCCCGAGGAGGCCGAACATGCTTCCCTCGGGCACGGCCAGGTCGAGGCCGTTGAGGGCCTCGGTTCGGCCGTACCGCCGGGACAGTTGCTTGGTTTCGATGATGTTCATTGGAAAGACCTATTTCGAATCCCCGCCCAGCCTGCGCCAGTGGGCGTCGACGCTCGACTGCACGTCCTCGAGCGGCACGCCGAGGTTCTTCGCCTCGACCACGAGTTGCTCGACGGTGCCACCAAGCAGCTCCGCCCGCTCCCGGGGCTCCGCGGGCCGGTGCTCGGCGACGACGCTGCCCACACCCGGCGTGGTCGTGAGCACGCCCTCGGCGACGAGCTGCATCGCGATCTTGTGCGCCGTGTTCGGATTGATCCGGAGCTCCTGGCTGAGCTGCCGGACCGACGGGAATCGAGTCCCCGCCGCCATCTGCCCCGACACAACCGCCTTCTTCACCGCGTACAGGATCTGGTTCGCGATCGGAATCCCCGGCTTGAGTTCAACGGTGAAAGGCAGCACGCCGTCCTAGTTGTACTAGTACGGATAAGACGGCAAGGATTATTTTTGCCTCGGCGTTGACTTCTCAGCATACCCGTCCGCGCTTGCCGGCGAGGGTGTTTGCGATCGGGTCCTCGCCGATCCAGCGCTCGTCGGCGGGCTGGCTGGCGCGCTGGTAGCGGGTGTCGGAGGAGAGGCGGACGCGCGAGGTGTGGTTGTCCAGGCCGGCGTGGACAACCGTCATCCCAAAGGTGATGAAGTCGCCCGCCTTCCAGTCGCGGGCCGTGAGCCAGCGTCCGCCCAGCTTCTCGCGAAGGGTCGCCGGGTTCTTGCTGAGGAATCCCGGGTGGCTCCAGCCCAGGCGGTTGACGACCTTGTCGACCTGCTTGGGCTTGTTTTCGCAATAGGCGTCCACATCGACCTCAAGGTAGCGCTTGATCCGCTCGGACTGGCGGTGGGACCCCTCCAGGAGCATGAGCCCGCCCATCTCCAGCGGGACATCCCCGTAGGGAATCCAGCAGGTGAGGAGCTCATGGGTGCCGCGGCCCATGTATACCAGGTCGCAGTGCGGCGGGGAACCCTGCCCCCGGCTCAGCGCGCGGAACCACGTGTAGTCGAAATGGCGGACCGGCTCGCCAAAGAGCGTCTCGTAAAACCCGAGGATCTCCGGGCCGTAGACGACGCGGGAGACCTCCGCGTTTCGGCGGGCGAGTGCGGCATTGAAATTGGTGACCTTGTCCGGATGGCTCATCCCCTCGATCACCGGATAGGCCGGGTCGAGCGCACCCTCGGCCGCCAGGCGCTCGCAGACCGAGGCGCGTGCGGCGTGAATCAGGTCCCTGTCGAGGAATCCCGGGACGTAAAGGTAGCCGTCCTCCTCGAGGCGGCGACGGAGCTCGGCGGGCGAACCCAGGCAGTCGGCCGACTCCCGCACATGACCAAAGGCGCCGGGCGACGCGTCAAGCTCGCAGCCAAAGCAGGACAGTGAGGTGGAGACGGGCATCGTGGTCGGGGAGACGGGGTGAGAATTGCCGAAATTCGGCGGACGGGTCGATGCAATTTCGGGGGCCGCAGGACGGGCAATCCCTCACCGCCTCTCCAGCAGGGCGCTGCGGATGAAGCCTCCGCTGAAGGACCGCTCATCCACCGGGAAGAATCCGGCCTTGCACAGGATCTTCTCGGACGGCGGCAGTTCCCGCGCCGGCAGTCCTGTCCTCCAGCGGAAAAACGCGTAGAGGACGGCAAGCACGAGCCGGGCACGGATTCGCGCCAGCCCCGCCGCCGGGATCGCAAAATCCGCGAATAGCCAGAGGCCGCCCGGCTTCACGGCCGCCGCGACACGCTCCACCAGGAGCGCCACCTGCTCCGCCCGGAAGCAGTCCAGAAAGAAGAGCGTGACGACCGCGTCGTAGCCCGCCGGCGGAAAGTCGGCGGCGAAGGCGTCCGCCCGCACGAAGGTCACGCGCCGGGCCGCCTCCGTTCCGGCGATCCGCCGCGCCGCCCGGTCCAGCATTGCGGCGCTGGCGTCCACGCAGTGAATCCGCGCGGCCGGCACCGCGGACACAAGGCGCGCAAGGCAGCGCCCGTCGCCCTCGCCAAGGACGAGGATATCGCGGCAGCCGGCCAGCCGATCGAGCATGCAGAAACGCGCCCGTTCGAGTGTCCGCCCGAAGGCGATGACCTCGAGCAGCCGGTAGGCACGGGCCAGGCTGTCGAAGTTCGGGGCAGGCTCGGTGATCATCGTCATCGCCCGACCGAGGCTAGATGGCGGCAGAGCGGGATCAGGGGGGTCATGAGCGCCACGTCGGAAAGGACCCGGGCGAGCGCCCACCCGACCCGGCGCTCGATTCGGTCAACCAGGACCAGGAGCAGGCAACCCGCGGCGGCGCTGAGAGCCGCGCTCCGGGCGGGGCCCTCGGCCCAGGCGGAGAAAAGAAGGCAGGCCGCGGCCACGGCCCAGGGGAAAACCCGGCTCAGGGCGCCGGCTGCGGGAAACTGGCGGACCAGCGACGTCTGGCCGTGGACCTCGTCCACGGGAATCTCCCAGGCAGAGATCAGGAGGCAGTTGGCCAGGCAGAGCAGGATGAAGAGGGCCAGCGGCCCCGGAAGCCGGGAAATCACCGCGCCCGGGGCGCTGAACACAAAGAGGGCGGCTCCCATTCCCATCAGCAGGGCGACACAGGCCTCCTTGGGCGGGCGGAGCGGCAGGTGCCGGTGCAGCAATTGGTGGGAGAGCAGGTAGGCGGCGACCAGCAGGAGGAGCGCGCACCCGGCCGCCAGCGCCCTGCGATCAAGGGCTGAAGCCGCCGTCGCCACGTCCCCAGCAATCAGCACGAACCAAATGACCGCGACCGGCCAGCGCCGCCGTTGGTAAAAGCGGTGCCGCTGCGTGCGGACCCGGTCCGGCTCCAGCCTCCAGCCCTCAAGCCACCGGTCCGCCGCATAGGCGAGCCAGACCGACGACCCCAGGATGAAGATGGGCGCAGCGCGGAGTTGCACGCCGGCCACCCGAGCCAGCTGCCACTGCCAGAGGACGGCCACCAGCGGGGCGTCCAGCGAGAGCACGGTGATCCACTGCCACCAGTGGGGTCGCTCGGCAATGGGCGCCAGGGACGGGCTTGGGATCGGCTTTTCGGTCATGTCAAGGGTCGGCCCGGCCGCCATTCGCCGGCACAAACCACGAAGTATAGGATTTCCCATCGCGTTGATCCGGTCCAATGTTTTTCCGATGCCCCGCCCGCCCGATATCATCTGGATCGTGACCACGCAGTGGCGCGCCCAGGCCTTCGGGCACGCGGGGGATCCGAACGCCCGCACGCCCTCCATCGACGCCTTCGCGTCCAAGAGCGTCAATTTCACGCAGGCGGTCACGCCGCATCCCTTCGGTCCGTTCGCCCGGGCGGCGCTCCTGACCGGCGTGCCGTCGCCGGAAAACGGCGTCACCAACTACTTTGATCCCCTGCCGCCGGGCGCCCGCACGATCGCCCACCGGCTCGCCGGGCAGGGCTACACCACCGGCTTCATCGGGAAATGGCACCTGGCCCGGCGCGATCCCGCGGCTGCGCTGGTCGGCGAGGCGCATGCGCGGATGGTGGTGCCGCCGGGCGAGCGCGGCGGCTTCGACTTCTGGGAGGGGTTCGAGGGCGGCTTCCAGCTCAACAATCCCTGGCTGCACGGCAGCCGGCTCCCCGAGCCCGTGCGCTTCGAGGGCTACCAGTCCGACGTCCTCTGCCGGCGGGCGGCGGACTGGATGAAACGCGCGAGCCGGCCTTTCTTCTGCGTGGTGAGCCTTGAGGCGCCCCACCCTCCCTACGACGCGCCCGCCGCGGGCATCAAGCGCCGCCGGCCCGCCGACCTGCGCCTGGCATCCAACGTGCCCCGGGGCGGTCCTGTCGAGGAGCGGGCGCGGCGGGAACTGGCAGGGTACCACGCCCACATCGAGGCCACGGACCGGGCGATCGGCGGGCTTATTGCGACGGAGGCAGCCCGGGAGGGCGTGGTCGCGTTCACGTCGGTCCACGGCGACATGCACGGCGCGCACGGGCTTTTCCGCAAGGGCTGGCCGCACGAGGAGAGCGTCCGGGTCCCGTTGATCGTGCGCGCGGCGCGCGGGGGCGACCGGAGGGGCGAGGCGTCCGCGGCGCCGGTTTCCCTGATCGACTTGCCGCAGTGGACGATGGGCTGGTCGCGGGGTGAGACCGCGGTGCCTCCCCCCTCACCGCTCCCGCCCACTTCCGCCGCGCGGATCTCGATGCCCAGCGTGGTCGCCCTGCCCTACCAGTGCGACCGGGCCTGGCGCGGGATCAGGACTTCCACGCAAAAGCTGGTCCTAAACGGGGACGGCACGCCCTGGCTCTATTTCAACCTGAAGGACGATCCGCACGAGATGAGGAATCTCGCGGACAGTCCCTCCCACGCCCCGGAAATCGCGGCTCTGCGCGGGAGGGTCTAAATTGGTCCTGTGGGCGTTCCGGATCGATGTAGCCGGCCTCCCAGAGGCCGGATCCGGGGTCTGGGACCCCGGCTACAGTAATTGCCCCTCGCTTGAATTCGTGCCCGCGGGCTCTAGCCGGCGATCTGCTCCCTCTTGGCCGGCTTGGCCGTCTTCGCGAACTGCCGACGGATGGCCGCCGCCATCTCGTTCAGCTTGACCGGCTTTGAAATGTAGTCGTCCATGCCGGCCGCCTCGCAAAGCTCCCGGTCCCCCTCCATGGCGTTGGCGGTGAGCGCGATGATCTTCGGCTGGCGCTCCGCCGGCACGCGCCGCCGGATCTGGCGGCTCGCCTCGAGTCCGTCCATCTCGGGCATCTGCAGGTCCATCAGGACCAGGTCGTAGGGGCGGCTCTCGACGGCGGCGACCGCCTCGATGCCGTTGACGACCAGGCCCGCCCGGTAGCCCATCCGCTCGAGGTACCCGAGGGCGACCTTCTGGTTCACCGGGTTGTCCTCGGCGAGCAGGACGCTCAGGGGGAAGTCCTGGGCAAGGATGTGCGACTCCGAGGACACCACGGCCGCCTCCTCGGTCGAGACCGTAGAGAACAGGGTCTCGACCGCGTGCATGAACGAGGAGTCCTTGAGGGGCTTGGTCACGCTGGCGAAGGGCCGCCCGTCCGCGGCCGAGCTGGCCACCGTCCGCCCAAAGGGAACCATGACGAGCCGGGGGCACTGCAGCGCCGCGAATCGCTCCGGGACGGCCTGGTACTCGAGCGCGCCGTGGTCGACGACCGCCATCACGGGGACCACGCCGTTGGCCGCAACCAGCTTCTCGGCCGCCGGAAGGTCCGGGACGATCACGCAGGTGACGCCCCACTTTTCGAGCAGCCCGCGCAGCCGGGCCTGGGTCACGGGGTTGTCCTCGATGCAAAGGACCGTGCCCCCGCGCAGCGGCGCGGGCAGCGGGGGAAGGTAGTCGATGTCGATCGGAAGGGGCGCCGGCTCGGTGAGGATCGTGAAGATGAAGGCCGAGCCCTTGCCGACCTCGCTCTCGACGCGGATGCTTCCCCCCATCAGGTGGCTGAGGCGCTGCGAAATCGCCAGCCCCAGGCCCGTGCCGCCGTACTTTCGGGTCGTCGACGAGTCGACCTGGCTGAACGCCTTGAAGAGCCTGTTCAACCGATCCGAGGGGATGCCGATCCCCGTGTCCCGGATCGCAAACTCCAGGAGGAAGCGGTTTCCCTCCGCCGGGGCGCCGCGCTTCACCTCGACGGAGACGCTGCCAAAGGAGGTGAACTTCACCGCGTTGTTCACCAGGTTGGTGATCACCTGCCAGAGCCGCGTCACGTCCCCGGAGATCCACGGCGGCACGTCCCGCGCGATGCTGTAGCCGATCTCGATGTTCTTCTCGGCGGCCTTCACCGCGAAGAGGTCGAGGGTCTCCTCCAGGCAGAGCGCGAGGCCGAAGGGCGTGTTCTCAATCTCCATCTTCCCGGACTCGATCTTGGAGAAGTCCAGGATGTCGTTGATGATCGTGAGCAGCGCCTCGCTCGAGGTCCGGATCGTGTTGACGTAGTCGCGCTGCTCGACGGTGAGCGGCGTCTCCGTGATGAGGCTCGTCATGCCGATGATGCCGTTCATCGGCGTGCGGATCTCGTGCGACATCGACGCGAGGAAGTCGCTCTTGGCCCGCGACGCCGCGTCGGCCTCCGCCTTGGCCCTGCGCAGGTGGTGCTCGGTCTCAACCCGCGCGGTCACGTCCTGCACCGTCCCGATGATCCGCGCCGGCCTGCCCTCGGTGTCCGTGGATATGGACTTGGAGCGCCCGTAGATCCAGCGCCAGTCGCCGGTCCGGGTGCGGATCCGGTACTCCAGCTCGATGTAGGTCGCCGAGCCGTTCAACTGGGACTCGACGCGGGGACGGTAGACCGCCAGGTCGTCGGGGTGGATGAGCGACTGCCACGCCTCGAGCGTTCCGGGCATCCTGTCGTGCTCGTACCCGAGCATCGCCCACAGCCCGCTGCTGTAGTAGACGTGGCCGGTCGCGACGTTCCACTCGAAGATGCCGATCTCCGTGGAGTCCAGGGCGAGGCGCAGGCGCTCGTCGGATATCTTCAGCCGGGTCTCGATCCGGCGGCGCTCCTCATTCTCCACCTGGAGCTTGCGGTTGGACAGCTCGCTCGCGAGCTGGCCTGCGCGGGCGCGGCAGGCGAGGTAGACGGTCAGGCCGAGCAGGGCGGAGATGCCGATGCCCCCCAGCAGCACGAACTCCGCCAGCGACCCGCGGCCGCGGGCCAGCTGCTCCTCCGAGGGGGTCACGGAAAGCTGCACGCGCCGGTCAAAAATCGGGTAGTTTCCGTTGGCCGTGTAATCGGAATTCGCGCCGGTAACCGGCGCCCCCCCGTCATAGAAGACGTCCTTGCCCAGGGTGACCGTCACGCGGTAGGCGGGCCCGAGCACGTCCGAGGCCCGGGTGTAGCCGAGCGAGTCCACCACCTTGCCGAAGAATCGCAGGTAGCCGTACTCGGCGGCAACGTAGCCGGCCAGCCTCCCCTCCCGCGTCACCGGGGCGTAGATCGCAAACCCGGCCTGCGAGCCGCCGCTGATCGTCGTCGTCGCCGACACGGACGGATGCCCCTTCGCGCGCGCATCGGCGATCGCCTCGGACCGGGCGGCCACGGAGAGGTGGTTGAAATCAATGGCCCACTCGTTGCCCACCCTCGGGTAAATCCACCGGGTCTGGCCCGAGGAGTCCAGGTAGGCGATCGACTGGCAGCCGTAGGCGCCGGCCGCGTTCGAGCGGTCCAGCTGCGTGTGCGCATCGGCCTCCCAAATGATCGTGTCGTATTCCGGGGCCTCCGCCCAGCTCCGGGCAAGGCGCTCAAGGGCGTCGTTTTGCTCCTCGATCTTCGCATGGATCGTCATCGCGAGCCCCTTCATCGCCTCGTTGGTCTGGTTCTCGAGCCCGACCCGCTCGCGCTCGCGCAGGCCCGTCCAGACGATCAGGGTCAGCGTCAGGCAGCCGATGACGGCGGGCATCGGCGTCCACGACGGGAATTCGTCCCGCTCGCGGACGCTGTCCCGCCAGACCAGCAGCAGGAGGCTCGACCCGAGCAGGAAAAGCGCGATCGCCGTGCCGGGGGACATCGCGATCTCGCCGCTCCAGCTGTAGACCCGCCGCATGTCGCCGGCGTAGCCCACCAGGGTGGAGAAGCCGACCGAGGAGAGGAGCGAGCCGGCCACCGCTCCGCAGAGCGTGCGCGTGCGCGGAAACCTCCAGGCCGGCGGCCAGGCGACGACCAGGGCCCCCAGCCCGATGCAGGCGCCGCCGATTGCCGCCCCTCGTCCCGCGTGCGCCGCCGCCGCATAGAGGTGGTCGATCAGGAAGACGTCGCTGATGTGCACGTCCCGGCCGATCGCCGCCTCGACCAGCGTGAGCGCCGAGAAGCCGATCGGCAGCGCGCACAGCCACGCCGCGGACCGCCATCCCAGTTCCAGGCAGACGAGGACCGCGCCGAGGACCGCGAAGGAAAGCGCCTCGTCGGGCTGGATCGGCTCGGAGGCGCCCCACGGGAGAATCAAGCCGTCGATGTGGAGCCACCAGCCCGCCAGGCCGCCGACACCGACCAGGATCAGCAACGCCGCGAAGCCGAAAAGGATTCGCTCAAGCCAAGTCCTTCGCGGCAATGTCGGCAGCGCTATCATCTAGGGTATTTACCCTAATACCATATCCTCATGATTCGCAATACGATTTATCCCCAGCCGTTCACTTGCCGGCGGCCGGCGGGCGAACGGCGGGGGCGGCGGACGGCGAAGATGGCGGCGACTGAGGGGCCGCCGGCGAAGGGGCGGAAAGCTTTTGAAGAATGTTCGTGGGGCCGCGCTCAAACTCCCACGACGGGTTCTCGATGCTGCCGGTCAGCTTGACCTCCAGGAATTCGGAGAGGGGCGAGAGCACGCTGCCAATCAGGACCCGCGGCAAGGACCTGCTCTTCTGGAAGGGAAAGAACTTCGCCTTGAAGGCGAGTTGCCGCCGGTCGAGCGCGTAGGAGCCGTGGGCCTGGATCGCCGAGTTCGCGCCCGAAACCGAGACGTCGGGAAATTCCAGCACCGGGCCGTTGAGCTTGAAATCCGCGCGGGCGGAGGTGAAGCGCAGCGAGGCGAAGGGAAGCAGGGGCGAGAGCATCCCGAGCATCCGCAATTCTCCCAGCTCCGCTCCCTGGATCTGCGCCTTGCCGCCGCCGTGGAAATCCAGGAAATTGCCGGCCGGTCCCTCGCCGGAGGCGGCGAGATCGAGCCGGACGCTGGACTTCGCCTTCACAAACTTGCCCGGGTCGGGCCGGGGCGTCTTCGAGCGCCTGGCAAAGAACACCTCCGCGGCCGCGATCGTCCCGCCAAGGCTCGCGGCGGCGATCGACCCGTTGAAGGCGATCCGCTGCCGGTCGCCGCGCCCGGCGATCGTGCCACCGCCGGAGACAACGCCCCCGGCAAGACCCGCCTTCACGTTGCCGATCACAACTGAGTCGCCCCGCATGTCGGCGGTGAAGGAGACGCTGGTGAAGGGAAAATCGTGGAAACGGAACGGCGCCCCGGTGCTTGCGACGACGTGGGCCGTGTCCGGCGGCCCCGAGCGGTCCGCCGGCCCCTGCAGGTGGACGGTCACCCGAGCGACGGGAGCCTGGTCGAACTCATACGGATCGAGGATCGACGCCGCCTTCGGGCCCAGGACCTTCCGGGCCGAGCCGATGTCAAAGGTGGAGGTCAGGTCGAAGTCCATGTCCCGCCAAGCGCCCGTCGCGACATCATAGCGGCGGGAAAACGTGCCGCTCGCGCTGCGGCCTCCCGCCGAGGCGGCGAAGTCCAGGCCGTCGTCAAAACCCGGCCCGATGGAGAGCCGCGTGCGGACGCGGTCAAACCGAACCCCGCGGAACACCGGATGGGCGCTGTCGACCGCGACAAAGACCAGCGTCTTGCGGCCGCTGACCCAGGACCCGCGGACGTCGACCTTGGCCGAGGGGGGCGCCACCGGGAACTCGAAGGGCTGGAAGAACTCGTGCCACCAGCTCTGGGGCGGAAACCAGGGACCGATCACCGGGGGCCTCAGGGCCCCGGCCAGCAGGAGCCTGTAGTCCCTGGTGGCCACGTCCTGCTCGTAGCTGCCCCGGGCAAAGCTGTCGCCGAGCCGGAGAAAGGCCTCGGGCGCAAGCAGCCGCTTTCCGTCGTAGACGATCAATCCCCGGACCTCGTCGAGGGGCACGTGCCAGGCCGTGGCCTTTCTCGTGTCGATGCGGCCGGTCACCCGCTGGAACGCCCATTTCGGGCCGAAGAGGGCGACACCGGAAAGGGCGACGGGCTGCGTCAATTGCGCGTACTTGCGAAGGTCCTTTCCGAGGATCCGGCCCACGGGCTCCATGAGCCCCGGCGCAAAGGAACCCTCGAAGGAGACCCGGGCCGCGCCGGCCTTCAGGTCGACCTCGGAACGAACCGACACGGGCGAACCGGCGAGAACTCCCCGGGCGTGGACCCGCAGGGCCGGCAGGGGCCCGGCCGAGAGCGAGACGAGCGGCTCCTCGACCGCCATCCCGTCAGCGCTCACGCGCGCCGCCGCCAGCTCGATGTCGCGGAAGGATCCCGTGTCGACGCGAAGGCGCCCCGGGGGGAGGACGAGCGACACCCTCGCCCGGACGCCGCGGGCGACCGCGCGGCGCGGAAGGTCCAGCTCGGACGCGGCAAAGTCCAGCTCGGCGGGCAGCGGCGCGCCCGCCGGGGCCGCGAAGGGAAACCGGCCCGACAGTTGGAGGGCCCGGGCATGAAGCTCGATCGGACTTGAAATCCTCAGTCCGTCGGCGAACAGGGAGACATCCGCGACCGCCCCGGAGGCCTCGGACGGCTCCAGTTCGACCCGGAGCATCGGCTGGTCGAGGGCCGACAGCGTCTCGATCGCGTCGTCGAGCTTGCGGCTGAGGGTCGCGTAGTCCCTCGAGAGGAAGTCGGCGAGCGGCAGGGATCCTGCCGCTGTCTTCCCCGCGGGAGCAAGGTGCACCGCCCCGTGCGCGGACACGCGGACGCCCCCCAGCTTGAAGTTCAGGTATTCGATGCCGAACTCGCCCTCGCGGGGCGCAAACCCGGCGTCCAGGTCGCGAATCACGTCGTCGGCCTGTCCCGTGGACGAGATCATCGCGGGCACCCGCAGGGTGACCCCGGTCGCCCGCAGGTCCGCTGACTCGAAGCGGCCCTGCACGAGGGCCCAGGGGTCGAGCCTGACGAAGACGGCGCGCGCATCGACGATCGGGTCCTCGAATCCGGGCAGCGAGACCCGGACGTTCTCGAAAAGGACGCGCCCCGAGGGGTCAAACGTGGTCCGGCCGAAGGTCGCGTGCATTCCGGATGCCGCCAGCCGCTTTTCCAGGGCGTGCATGACAAAGGCCGGCGCGTCGAGCCGCCGGGTCGAGGCGATGTAGGCCTGGACCGCGATCAGCACGCAGAGGACAAGCCAGAGGGTCCATACCGCGAGCGTCCACACCCCGCGAGCCGCCCAGGCGCAGCCGGACCACGCCAGTCGGTGAAACTTCATGGGGATGGCGGGGGAGGCGCGTGCCCGCCGTAGGTCAGCGTCCACAGCGCGTCGAGCAGCGGCTGCTCCACCAGGAAGACCGCGTTGAACTCGCGGGATCCGGCGGCCTGCTCCGCGCCGCCGGTCCGCTCGGCGATCCAAAGGCTGCTGTCCCCGGTCTGGACGGTGGCTCCGCCCGGAAGGGAAATGGTCGCGTCCAGGCGGTACCGCCAGGGATGCTCCTGGCCGTCGATCCGGGCCGCGGGAGCGAAGCCATCCTGCAGGAATCGCCGCGCGCGGAGGGTTCGGATCGCCGCGAGGGCGTCCTGCACGGCGGCCTGCCGGTCGGGAGGAAGCGCCGCCCCGGGCTTCCAGTCGAGCAGGACCGCGCCATCCCGCAGGTCGGAGAGTTTCAGCCCCGTTATCCGGGCCCCGGCGGGCACCGAGCGAAGGAGGCGCTCGCGCCAGGCCCCGGCCCCGACCTGGGTCTCGGCCAGGATATCGGGATTCACAGCGAAGATCGACGGGGCGCCGGGCACGCGCGCGTAGGCGACATTGTCGCGCTGGGTGGGCAGGCCGACCTCAAGGAGAACGGAGGAGCCCCCCGCGGAACCCTGCCCGTCGGCGGCCGTTCGGGGCCCGGCAAGGGCGAGCGCGACCTCGCGCTCCGGGCGGTTGAATCCCCAGTTTTCCAGGTCGCTCGCCTGGGGTGCGTCGCTCTGGAACCGGACGGCTGCAAGGAGGGCGAGGCGCTCGAGCAGCCGCTGGACGGCCCCGGCGTCGGCGGCCAGCGTGCGCGGACCCTGGGATCCGTCCCCCCTTTGCACGATCTGCCAGTGGGGCTCGTCGGGTGCGCCGTTGCCGCCGGGCGCATCGCGCTGCAGGGAGAGTTCGGGCTGGTTCGGGGCCGAAAGCGTGATCCCGGTGACCGAGCGCGGGTCGAACTCAAGCACGTGGCGGTCGCGCAGGGACTCCTGGGCGTTGCGCAGGCGGTTCATCAGCTCCGCCGGGAACCGGACCGTGAAGAGCGTGTCGCCGCCCTCGAGCTGGGCGTAATACTCATCGGGACGGGCCGGGACGACCGGCTGGCCGACCATCAGCGTCTCGTGGCGGTTGTCGCCCTCGATCGTCACGCTCATAAGCGGGGACGAGGACGGAAGCGCCGCCGGGAGATTCGCCCCCACGAAGGAGCGGACGCGCAGCGCGTCCAGGCCCCCGATCGCAAGCTCGATCGCGGTCCTGTCGGCGCGGGCGAGGATGGGGGTCTCGAACGACCACCGCGTCCCGTCGCGGCGGATCCGGACGTGCAGGTCGGCCGGCGCCGCGGTCTGGAGGTTGAGGGAGTTGGCCTCAAAGACGGGGATCGTCAGCACCGAGTCGTCGCGAAGCTGGTCGGGGGCCAGGGAAAGGCTCTCGGCCAGGCCGTGCTCGACGACATGGATCCTGTCCCCGCCCGACGACAGGAGGTAGAGCCGCTGGCCAAACTTCGTCGCGCTGCCGATCCGCAGCGTGGTGGTGACCGGTGCCCCGCCCGTCGTGTCCGCGCCGCCGGAGGTGAAGGTCACCGTCAGCCTCGGGTGGTCCAGGCCGTAGTCGGCCAGGGACTGCCCGTTTTTCTCGACGTCGCCCACGCTGAAGCTGGTCAGGTTTTCGAGGAACTGCAGGTCGCTGATGATCCGGTTCACCGCCAGCGGGTTGGCCCTCCAGGCGACCGGCCGGACAAGGAACCAGGCCGCGCCGCGCCGCACGAGGCTGAAGGACCCGCCGGGAGCCGCGCTTTCGACGTCCAGGGAGCGGATGTCGGCCGCCTCGGCGCCGAGCACCCGGTGCCTCACCTGCAGAGCGACATTCTCGGTCCTCCAGTTCCGCTCGAAGTGAAAGATGAAGAAAAACAGGGCGACGTTCAGGAAGAGCAGGACAAGGGTGACTTTGGTGCGCATGGATTGGGGGGATTCAGCGGCGCCTTGTCCAATAGACGAGGATCCCCAGAAGGGCCGCGGCACCGGGAAGGGCGAGAAGCACGGAGTAGCGCAGATTGTGGAGCTCGCCGGCGCTGAGGGAAAGCTGGAACCGCTCAATGGGCCTGACGGGGATCGCAAGCTGGGTGTCGCCGTTCACCGCCCAGGAAACCGCGCCGAGCAGGAAGTCGAGCGCGCCCACGTTGGCGATCCGCGCGTTGGAGATCAGGTCGCCGGTGCCGACCACCAGGAGGCGGCCCCCCGGGACGCTGAAGGGAAGGTTGTCGCGGGCTGCGACCCGCTCGGAGGCCACCGCGATGCCCAGCCTCCCGGGGGGATCCATCCCCGGAAGCGGGCGCAGGTCCACCGCCGGGCTGTACGAGTGCTCGCCGCCGGAGCCGAAACTGACCTCCCCCCAGGCCGAGGTCGAGCTGGCCGCGACGGTGACAGCCGACAGGTCGTAGCCGGCGGCGCGGGCCGGGTCCGGCCGCACCGTCCGGGCTGCGCCGATCCGCAGCCCGTCCTTCGCGTTGCTGAGGGTCTGCGTCACCGGGTGCTGCGCAAAGCAGCGGATGATCAGGTCCTCGTCCTCCGTCTCGTTGGCCGAGCCCCTCTCGCAGAGAAGGTCGTCGTCGACGGTCACCGCCCAGTCCGAGAGAAGGTTTTCCAGCCCGATTCCCGGATGCGGGTAATGGGGGGCGAGGAAAAGGAGGAGCCGTCCGGCGCCTGCGCCCAGGTACTGCCGGAGCATCTCCTGCTCCTTGGCCTTGTACGGGCTCTTCGGCGACACGGCGATCAGAAGGGCCGCGTCCGGGGGCATCCGGCGCTCCAGCGACAGGTCGAGCGTATCGACCCGGTAATTGCGCAGGGCCAGCTCGCTGCTCGCGATCGACAGCCCGCTCACCGGGTCGACCTCGTCGGGCCGCAGCTCGCCGTGGCCGACCAGGAAATAGATCTTCTTCCTCTCCGGGCTGGACACATTGAGGATCGCGGAGGTGATCGCCTGCTCGCCCTGGAAGGCCGTCCGCTCCCCGTCGGCGTAGAGGAAGAGCCTGCCGATCGGTATCGTCCGGCGCTGCCCGCCGCAGATGAGGACAATCGAGTTGTCCCGGTCCACGCCCGCCTTGTCGGCCTCGCGCCGGTTCAGGTAGACGTCCAGGTACTCCACCGAGATCCGGTTCCCGTCCGGGTTCGCCTCGGCGGCATAGGCGTACTCGCGGAGAAGCCCGCGGACCTCCGGATCCGCCGAGCTCTCCGCAACGGTCACGATCACCCGCACCGGCGACTGGAGGTCCTTCAGGTAGGCAAGCGTCTCCGGCGAGAGCGAATAGCGGCGGTAGCGGGTCAGGTCGTAGCGCCAGGGATCGTCCCGCCATACGTGGTTCCCGGCGATGTAGTTGATCCCACCCACCAGCGTGAGGAAGAGCGCGGCCTGGAGCAGCAGGTTTGCCGTGCGGATCCACCGGGTGGTGCGGAAGCTGTCGTGGGCGGCCATGGCTTAGCTGTGGAGGATCTTCCCCTCGACGCTCAGGATGCTGAAGATGAGCGCCAGGACCGTGCCGCTCAGGTAGAAGAGGAGCTGCCTCATGTCCACCACCCCGCGCGTGAAGTCCTCGTAGTGGCGGAACACCTGCGCGTAGGCGACCGCTTCGCGGACCGGCTGGAAGGCCTCCGGCTTGAGCCACGGGGCGGTCGAAAGATAAAGCCCGCCGAAGAGGATCGCGAAGAGCAGGACGCAGGTGAGGATGGCGGCGACCATCTGGTTGCGGGCCAGCGAGCTCGCAAACACCCCGAGGGCGACAAAGAGCAGCCCGGAGACGGCGATGAAGAGGTAGCCCCCGATGAGCGGGCCCAGGTCGAAGAGCCGGGCGTCGCTCGAGAACCTGCGCAGGATGAAGAAGAACCCGGCGGTCGAACCCCACAGGCCGACATAAAGGGCGTAGGCCGCCCCGTACTTGCCCAGCACGACCTCGGTGGTGGTCACCGGGGTCGTCAGCAGGGTCTCGATCGTGCCGAGCCGCCGCTCGTCGGCCAGGCACTTCATGGTGAGCAGCGGCACCATGAAGAGGACCGGCAGCCAGAACTGGGCGAAGAACATCCCGGCGGGCGAGGCGTCCTGCGGGGCCTGGCTGTAGCTGTCGAGGATCCGCGTGAATTCAAAGCCCATGACGGCGAGGAAGGCGACCGCGGCCACGTACGTGCCCGGGCTCACCAGCAGCATGCGGATCTCGTGGCTGAGGATGGTCAGGAAATGCTTCATTTCTTCGCGGTGTCGACGGCGTCCCAACTCCTCCGCGTGGCGGCCAGGAATACGTCCTCAAGGGTCGGATGGGACCGGCTGATCGCCCGAACCCTCCACCCGGCGCCGATGAGGGTGCCCAGGAGCGACTCGCCCAGCTCCCCGGCCGCGTCGGTCACAAGGGTGACGGTGCGAAAGCCCGACGGGTCGGGCTCGCCCTGCGAGGCCACGTGCAGCGGGGAACCGATCCCGGCCAGCAGCCCGGGAAGCGCGCCAAAGTCGCCCGCGAGCTCCAGCGTGTAGGCGTTGCGACCGAGGATTTCCGCGCGGAGCTCCGCGGGCGTTCCCTGGGCGACGATCCGCCCCTGGTTGATGATCAGGACCCGGTCGCAGGTCATCTCGATCTCCGGGAGGATGTGGCTGGAGATGATGACCGTCATCCTGCCGCGAAGGCTCGCGATCAGGTCGCGCACGATCAGGATCTGGTGGGGATCCAGGCCGATCGTCGGCTCGTCCATGATGATGACCGGCGGCTCGGCCAGGATCGCCTCGGCGATCCCGACGCGCTGGCGATAACCCTTGGAGAGCCTGCCGATGATCTTGTGCCGGACCCGCTTCAGGTCGCAGGCCTCGAGGACCTCGTCGATGCGCGGTCCCAGCTTGGCCCGCGGAAGCTCCTTGAGGCGGCCCCGGTAGTAGAGGTACTCGCTCACGCGCATGTCCTCGGGCAGGGGGTTGTTCTCGGGCATGTACCCGATCCGCCGCTTGATCTCCTCGGGCTGGGTCGCCACCGGGAAGCCGCAGATCGCCACCGACCCGGAGGTGGCCGGGAGATAGCCGGTCAGGATTCGCATCGTCGTCGACTTGCCCGCGCCGTTGGGCCCGAGGAAGCCGATGATTTCCCCGCGGGCGACCGAAAAGCTGATGTCGTTGACGGCGGCGACGCCGGCGAACGTCTTCACCAGGTGCGAAACGGAGATGGCGCTGGGGGTCGGCTCGGGCATCAGGCGGCTTTTCCCAGCGTCACCTCGCCGGCGCGGTAGCGCTGGGTCCGGCCGCGCTCGTCGCGGAGCAGCAGCGAGCCCTCGTCATCGACCCCGATGACCGTCCCGGAATGGCGCCGACCGCCCTCGATCACGGCCACCTGGCGCCCCTTCAGCGCGTCGTAGCGGTTCCACAGGTCGGCGAAATTCTCGACATGGTCGTTGTCCACAAAACGGGAATACGCCAGAAGCACCCGGCCGACAAGCGCGGCGGTCAGGCGATTCAGGTCGAGCGGCGCCCCCGCCACCTCGCGAAGCGAGACGGCGCTGCGCCCGAGCTCCTCCGGCCACCCGCCCGGGAGGCTGTTCACGTTCAGGCCCAGCCCGAAGACCAGGTCGCGGATCTGGTCGGCGTCCACGCGCGCCTCGGTGAGCATGCCGCCGGCCTTCCGGCCGTCGAAGAGGATGTCGTTGGGCCACTTCAGCCCGGGGGAAAGGCGCGCGAAATTGGCGATCAATTCGCAGACGTTGGCGCCCATCCACAGGGTGAAGGTCTGCATTCGGCCCGGCGCGACGCCCGGCCGGAAGGCGAAGCTTGCATAGAGGTTGCCGTTGGCCTCGCTGTGCCACTGGCGGCCGAAGCGGCCGCGGCCGCGCGTCTGGCGGCGGGCGAGGACGGCAAAGGGGGCGGCGCGCCCCGCGGCAAGCTGGCGGACCGCCTCGTCATTGGTGCTGTCGACCTCGTCGAGGAGGACAAAGGTAAATCCCCGCGGCCGGACCTTCAGCTGGATGTCGACCAGCGAGGCGTTGAGCAATTCGGGCCGCCCCGAGATCCGGTAGCCCCTCGAGCGCTGCGCCTCGAAGGAAAAGCCCTGCGCCCGCAGCTTTTCCATGTGGTGCCAGACCGTCACCCGGCTTACGCCGAGCCGGGCGGCCAGCGCCGCGCCCGAGACCCATTCCGGTTCGCGGGTGAGCATTTCCCGCAAAATGAGATATTCAGGTGTTGGCACCCTTTCCCCGTTTTTCCTACTTCCCGTCTTCCATGTCGCCGCTGCCCCACACATCGTGCATGAACGTGCCCCGGGTTTCCTCCTTCAGCTTGTCGGAGCCGGCCGCGTCCCCGCCCCTGCCCACCGTGATGGCGGAGTCCCTCATGTCCGAGATGTTCTGAAGCCGCTCGTCCTCCTCGAAGATCTGCTCGGCAAAGGTGGCGTTCAGCGAGGAGAGGGGCATCAGGCCCCAGAGGTCCAGGCCCGGGTGATCCTTGTAGACCTGGGCCACGCGCGCGGCCTTGGTCAGGATCTCGCGCTTGGTGAAGACCGGCGGCGGGCGCTCGTTCACTATATAGCTGGGAAGCCGGATGATCCCGTTCTTCGGCTTCTCGTCGTCGGAACCGTCGTCGACCGGCGGGACGGTCCCCGGCTTGGGCGGGGCGAATGCGGGCAGCCCGGCGCTGAGCCGGGCGGCCATTTCCGAGGAAATTATCTTGGGGGCGGTGAGCGCCACGTCCGGCGCGGCCTGGGGGTGGGCCGCCAGGGCGGCCGGGGTCGGGTCCTCCCGCTCGGCCGGGACTGCGGGGGCGGACTGGCCGAAGGCGGCCGACGCGCAAAGCCCGGCGGCCATTGCACAGAGCGGAACCACGGGGTTGAAGGGTCTCATGAAGGAGTCAGTAACCTGGGCCGACCGGCGGTTCCATGCAACCTTTCTTGGGGGCGTCACCCCCTCACCTGCCCGTCGCCGTCGACCAGGAACTTGTGGATGCAAAGCTCGGGCAGGCCCATCGGTCCGCGGGCGTGAAGCCGGTCGGTGCTGATCCCGATTTCAGCGCCGAAGCCGAACTCGAAGCCGTCGTTGAAGCGGGTGCTCGCGTTCCAGAAGACGACGGCGCTGTCCACGCCGGCCTGGAAACGGCGAGCGGCGACCGGGTCGGCGGTGATGATGGCGTCGCTGTGCCCGGAGCCGTCGCGGTTCACGACCGCGATCGCCTCCTCAAGCGAGTCGACCACCCGGACGGCCAGGATGAGGTCGAGGAACTCGGCCGTGAAATCGGACGGCTGGGCGATCATGCGGGGGATCCCGCTTCGTTCCAGGATGACGGCGCTGCGCGCGTCGCAGCGAAGCTGGACGCCCTTCGCCTCAAGCGCCCTCGCCAGGGAGGGAAGGAGCGTCTCGGCGACGTCAATATGGACCAGCAACTGCTCGGCGGCGTTGCACACCCCGGGGCGCTGGACCTTGGCATTTACGAGGACATTAACGGCGATCTCCGGATCGGCCGCCCGGTCCACGTAGACAAAGCAGACGCCGGTGTAGTGCTTGATGACCGGGATCGTGCTGTTCTCCGCGACAAACCGGATCAGGTTCTCGCCGCCCCGCGGGATGATGCAGTGGATGTAGGCGTCGAGCTTGAGGAGCGTGTTGAGCGCGGCCCGGTCCGTGGTCGGGATGAGTTGAACCGAGTCTGCGGGCAGCCCGGCCCCTGCCAGGGCGGCGGTGATCAGCGCGGCCAGCGCGGTGTTCGTGTTGAAGATCTCCCGGCCGCCGCGAAGGATGCAGGCATTGCCGGACTTCAGGCAGAGGATCGCGCAGTCGATCGTGACGTTGGGGCGGGCCTCGTAGATGATGCCGATCACCCCGATTGGGACCCGAACCTTGCGGATCTTCAGCCCATTGGGCCTGGACCACTCCTCCAGGGTGTCGCCGACGGGGTCGGGCAGAAGGGCGACCTCCCGGACAGACACGGCCAGCTTGGTGAGCCGGGCCGGATTGAGCGCCAGCCGGTCCACCTGGGCTGCGCCGAGCCCGTTGGCCGCCGCGGCGTCGAGATCCAGCCGGTTCGCCTCGAGCAGGGGCCCGTGGGCGGCGTCGATCGCGTCGGCCAGCCGATGCAGGGCGTCGTTCTTCGCCGCCGTCGCGCAGTTTGCGAGCACAAGCGACGCCGCGCGCGCGCGCCGGGCCATGTCGGTCACCAGTTCTGTAAAGTCCGCTGCCACAGGGTCCAGTTAAGCCTAATTTATCTGTAAAACCACCTTTTTTGGGGCCCACCGCGTTTCGCAACTCCATCCACGGGGTCAGGCTCTGAAATCTGTAATTCTGGGGAATCGCCGATTCGAATTACAGATTTCAGAGCCTGACCCCGTCTGGAATCGGATATGACCCCACGGATGTCCGATTTCCAGATGTGACCCCGCCGGTCGGACCCTGAAGGACTGGCCAAAAGGCGCGAGCGGCCTATTCAGGCGACAGCAGTTTTCCGCGCCGCGAGGTATTGGTGGATACCACCGGCAGCCAGGCGGGCATCCCGGATGGCATGAACCACCAGGCTGGGCCCGCGGGACGAATCGCCCCCGGCAAATACGCCCGGAAGGGAGGTCATGCCGGATGAATCGACTACGATGCCGCCCCACTCATTGAGCTTGATCGCGGCAAACTCGCTGTCGCCCGGAAAGTCCACCGGTTCAAATCCGTAGGCGACGATCAGGATGTCGGCCGGCACCGTGAATTCCGAACCCTTGACGGCACGGGGCTTCCTGCGCCCAGAGGCATCGGGCTGACCCAGTTCCATCTGAACACATTGGACCGCGCTGACGTTTCCCGATCCATCGTCGATGATGGCAACCGGGTTGGTGAGAAACTTGAACTGGGCACCCTCCTCAACGGCATTGGCATATTCCTTCCGGCTGCCGGGCATGTTCGCGAGGTCCCTGCGATAGATGCAGACCGAAGCCTTCGCTCCCGCGCGCAGCGCCGTCCGAAGACAATCCATGGCCGTATCCCCGCCTCCCAGGACGGCCACATTCTTGCCTTTCACGTCCACCGGCGGAATGGACAGGAGGTCGGAAGCCACGTTTTTTTGGATCAGGAACGGGAGTGCCTTCTCGACGCCCCCAAGGGTTTCGCCGGGAACCCCCGCGTCCTTGGGCTTCTGTGCCCCGTGTCCCAGGAAGACCGCATCATGGGTGCCCCGCACCTCGGCCAGCGTGATGTCGCGACCGACGGCCACGCCCAGGCGGAAGACAACGCCGCGCTTGGCCAGGAGATCGAGCCGGCGCTCGACGATGCGCTTCTCAAGTTTGAACGAGGGGATGCCGTTGACGAGCAGGCCTCCGGGCAGCATCTGCGACTCGTAGACGGTGACCGCGTAACCGAGGCCCGCCAGCTGGTCCGCGCAGGCGATCCCCGCCGGCCCGGAGCCGATAACGGCCACACGGAATCCATTTGGATCCGCCGGCACCGCCGTGACGGCGCCATGGGCAAAGGCGTACTCGTTGATGAAGCGCTCGACGCCACCGATTGAGACCGGGTCGCCCCGGTAGTTGAGGATGCAACTGCCCTCGCACAGCCTTTCCTGGGGGCAGACCCTCGAGCACACCTCGGGCAAATTGCTGGTCTGGCGCGAGAGTTCCGCGGCCTCGATGAAGCGCCCCTCGGCGGTCAGCGCCATCCACTCGGGGATGCGATTGGCGAGCGGACACCCTTCGCGGCACAGGGGGTTTGGACACTGCAGGCAGCGGGCTGCCTGCTCCCGGACGACATCCTCATCGTACTCAGAGTAAATCTCCCGATAGTCACCCACCCTCTCGCCCGCGGGACGCTTTGGCGGGGCCTGTCGCTTGATCTGCGACCAAGCGTACTTGGAATAGATGTTTGCAGAGACGGCCATCGAGGAAAGGGTTACGCCTGATTGTCCCGAGAAAAGGGCGGCATAGCGAAGCCTAAATGCACCGCTTCGACTAGCCGCACTTCCCTATTGACAGAGGATAACTTAGTGTAATACTACAGCAATACACCGTGTTTCTCCTCAATCCATCCAGTGGCGTTCCCCTCTACGTTCAGCTGCACCAGCAGATTCGGCAGCGCATCCTGACGGGACAGCTCACGCAGGGGACACAGTTGCCGTCGGTTCGAGACCTCTCCGCGGAATTGCATGTCAACCCGCTCACAGTGGCGAAAGTGTACCAGATCCTCGAGCGGGACGGGCTGGTCGAGACCAGGCGGGGGATCGGAACCTATGTGTCCGGGCAGTCCCCCACCCTGAAGATGGACGCACGGCGGGCGCAGCTCGACCCGGCCCTGGAGCAGCTCGCTTCGGAGGCGATCCACCTGGGCATCGGCGAAGCGGAGGTCCAGGCGCTCCTCGCGGAAAAATTTCGGAAACTCAAACCCCAGGACTGAAAACCCATGAACCCGATACCAATCCAGCTCCAGGACGCCAGCCGCTCCTTTCGCGGCGTGCCCGTCATCAAGAACCTGACCCTGAACGTGCAGGCCGGGAGCATCTACGGCTTCCTGGGACGGAACGCGGCGGGCAAGACAACCGCTCTCCGGATGCTGGCCGGGCTCATCAGACCGGATTCGGGGACGGCTCGGATCCTCGACATCGATCCGTTCTCCATGGGCGCCGCGGAACGCGAGTGGCTCGGCTATCTGCCCGAGAGGCTCGCGATTCCCCCGCGGTCGAAGGTGCGGGCCGTCCTCAACCTGGGCCGCGATCTCTATCCGACCTGGGACGCATCGCTCGCCGAGTCCCTGGTCGGCAAATACGGCCTGTCGGTCGAGAAGCGCTTCTCCACCCTCTCACAGGGGAGCCAGCGCATCCTCGGCTTCATCATGGCTATCGCCCCGCGGCCGAAGGTCCTGCTCCTGGACGAACCGGCGGCCAACCTTGATGTCATCGCACGGCGGGAGGTCCTCGACGACATCCTCACCCTCATTCGCGACTGCGGCTGCACCGTCCTCATGTCCACCCACATCCTCGGCGACGTGGAGCGGGTGGCCGACCAGGTGGGCATCCTCGCCAATGGCGCGCTCCGTGTGAGCGAACCGCTCGACACGCTCAAGGACTCGATCCGCCAGGTTCGCTTTTTCGGGTTCAGCGGCGCGCTGCCGACAGCGGGTATCCCCCAGAGCTTCCGGACGGTCCGGGGAAAGGACGAAATCGTCATGACCCTGCGAACCAATTCGGGCGTCACGCCCGAGAGCCTCGCCGCACGGTGGTCGTGCCGGCAGGAGACCCGCATCCTGGGTCTCGAGGACATCTTCGTCGAACTCTCCAGCAACTAAGGAACCGCCATGAACCCGACCAAACAACTCTGGGCCCTCGTGAAGGGGCAATTCGCAGCCTATCCGGGCTTCCTCGTCATTTCACTTATCTTCTGCTTCCCCCTCATTTGGATGCACGGTCCCCACCCCTCCCTGGACCTTCTCATCGCGAGTCCGAATCTGTTCCTGGTCGGCATCTACGGATGCCTGATGTTGGCGCCCGAGTTCCTCGCAATGGCACCCCAGGGTCCGTCTCTCGGATACGGCACAGATTACCTGCTGACACGGGCGTTAAACAGGAACGTGGTCGCTCGGGCCAGGACCGCCTTTTTCCTCTTCATCGTCCTGATCGGACCAGCCGCCATGCTGCTGATCGCGCAGCAGAGCCCGGGGCTGAATGTCGCCCCCTATTCAAGGGAGGTCGGGCTCCTGTGCCTCAGCCACATTCCCGGAAGTTCCGCGGTTACCACCATGCCCGACTTTCCAAACCTCGTCTTCGTCCCCAATGGAAAAGTACTGTTCGCCGCGTGGCACCTTTGGTCAATGCTGGCGGTCGCCGCCGCGGTCCAGATTCTCATCTACGCCATTCACCGGTTCAAATACCGGCGCTTTGTCTTCTGGCTGGTGTTCAGTGTCCTGGCCTTTGGGCCCCTGGCGGCCCCGTATATCCCGCCGCTGACGCGCACGCTGGGCGCGATGTCGTTCGGCAAGCAGGTCTTCCTCTCATTTGCGGCCAACCAGCCCCTGTATTGGCTCCTCATCCTGGTCGCAGCCTTCGCCGGTCAACTCTGGTGCGAATGGCGATTCTCGCGCCTCGAGTACTGAAACCTCAGAACCGCGTGATCTCGCGCAGGGCGGCGTACCGGGCGTTGATCGTCTTTCGGCCGGCGGCCGACAGGCGGTCCACGCTGAAGCTCTCCACGGTCAGGCTCGACGCGGCGGTCGCGTAGACCACGGCCTGCTTGAGCGCCGCGAAGTCGGTCCGGTTGACCGATGCAAGGTAGCCGGTCAGGGCCCCGGCATAGCTGTCCCCGGCCCCCGTGGGGTCGACGAGCCGGGTGACCGGATAGGAGCTGATCGCAAAGTAGCCGTCGCGGTGGAAGAGCAGGGAGCCGTGCGCGCCCTTCTTGATGACGACCGAGCGCGGACCCATTTTCCGCAGCTTCCGGCCCGCGAGGACCGGGTTGCGCTCGCCGGTGAGCAGGAGCGACTCCTCCTCGTTGATGACAAAAAGGTCGATCCGCTTCAGCAACGCCTCGAGCTCGGGGCGGCTGGTGTGAATCCACAGGTCGAAGGTGTCGGCCACGATATAGCGGGGCCGACGGGCGAATCCGTCGATCACGGCGGCCTGGAGCGCGGGTTGGATCGCCCCGAGCATCACGAAGTCTGTGTCGCGGTAGGCCGGGGGGATCTCCGGGGAGAACTTCTCGTAGACGTTGAGCTGGACCTCGAGGGTGTCGCGGCCCTCGAAGTTTTCCCGGTAGCGGCCGGACCAGTAGAAGGTGCGGCCGGCCGGGTCGATTCGCAGCCCGGTCAGGTCGATGCCGTGCCTCCGGAGCCGCCGGAGGAAGGCCGGGGGGAAGTCCCCTCCCACGATTCCCAGGAGCCGGGTCGGCGCGAAGTAGCTCGCGGCAATCGAGGCGTAGCTGGCCGCCCCACCGAGGATGTTTTTCCGCTCGGCAGCGGGCGTTGCCACGCTGTCGATCGCGACCGAGCCGACGATCAGGGCGGCGCGGGCGTTGCGGGGATAGGGACCGGGGGACGGGGTGCGGGAGGCGCTCATTGGATAACGGGAAGACGGGTTGCGAGCGGGAGGGTGCTGTCCCTCTCGACGAGCAGCGAATGTGGACGGCGTCCCGGGCTGGGCAAACCAAATGCACTCCGGCCTTTCCCTCCGGGCCCGCACCTGTTCTCCTTCGGCATGCCCCTCCCCGACTGGCCCCCCTGGCTGCTGATCGCCTGCGGCGTGGCCGCCGCGGGGATCCTGGTGTGGATCCTGTTAAAGGCCGTCAAGTGGCTCATGTGGCTGGTGATCGTGGCCGCCATCGCTGCCTGCGCCATCGCGGCCGCGAAATTTCTGCTCAAATAGCGCCTCCGCACCCTTTTTCTTGCGCACGGCGCGATGGCGATTAGACCCTGTCCGATGAAGTATATCTTCGTGACGGGAGGGGTGGTATCCTCGCTGGGCAAGGGGCTTACCGCCGCGGCGCTCGGCGCGCTTCTGGAGATGCGGGGCCTGCGGGTCCGCATCCAGAAGTTCGACCCCTACCTGAACGTCGACCCGGGGACGATGAGCCCCTTCCAGCACGGCGAGGTCTATGTCCTGGAGGACGGCGCGGAGACCGACCTGGACCTGGGCCACTATGAGCGCTTCACAAGCGGGCGACTGTCCAAGCTGAACAGCCTCACCTCGGGCCAGGTCTACGAGAGCGTGATCCAGAAGGAGCGCCGGGGCGACTATCTGGGAAATACCGTCCAGGTGATCCCCCATGTCACCAACGAGATCAAGAAGCGCATCTACGCGGGCGGAAAGGGCGTGGATGTCCTGATAACGGAGATCGGGGGCACGACCGGCGACATCGAGGGCCTTCCCTTCCTGGAGGCGATGCGGCAGTTCGCCCACGAGGCGGGTCCCCGGGACGTCATCTTCATCCACGTGACCCTGGTCCCCTACCTGAACGCGGCGGGGGAGCTGAAGACCAAGCCCACCCAGCAGTCGGTCGCCAAGCTGCGCGAGATCGGCATCCAGCCCCACGTGCTCGTCTGCCGGTGCGACCACCCGCTGGACCGCGACCTTCGCGAGAAGCTGAGCCTTTTCTGCAACGTTCCCGTCAAGGCGGTGATCGAATGCCGCGACGTGAGCCACTCCATCTACGAATTGCCGCTCGCCCTGCAGAAGGAGGGCATGGACCGGCTGGTGCTTGATCTTTTTGGGCTGAAGCTGCCCGCTCCCCGCAAGAACATCTGGAACGAGATCGTCCGGCGGCTGCTGAGCCCGCTCAACGAGGTCTCGATCGGGGTTGTCGGAAAGTACATCGAGCTGCAGGACGCCTACAAGTCGGTCTACGAGTCGATCAGCCACGCGGGCATCGCCAATCACTGCAAGGTGAACATCCGGCGGATCGACGCCGAGGACCTGGAAAAGCCCGGCGGCACCCGGCGGCTAAAGGGCCTGGACGGGATCCTCGTCCCGGGCGGCTTCGGGGACCGGGGCACCGAGGGGAAGATCGCGGCGGCGCGGTACGCCCGCGAGAACAAGGTCCCGTATTACGGGCTCTGCCTGGGGCTGCAGATCGCCGTCATCGAGGTGGCGCGCAACGTCCTGAAGCTCGCCGGCGCCAATTCGATCGAGTTCGACGCCGACTCCCCCCACCCGGTCATCAACATGATGGAGGAGCAAAAGAAGGTGATCGACAAGGGCGCCACCATGCGGCTGGGCAGCTACGAGTGCGCC
This sequence comes from uncultured Opitutaceae bacterium, assembly GCA_903891325.1. Taxonomy (GTDB): domain Bacteria; phylum Verrucomicrobiota; class Verrucomicrobiia; order Opitutales; family Opitutaceae; genus Palsa-1447. Next base: position 135,217 of record CAITEC010000029.1, on the reverse strand, counting down.
CTCACGCCCGGGACGCAGGCGGCCCGCGCCTACGGGACTGCGACGGTCTCCGAGCGCCACCGCCACCGCTTCGAGGTGAACAACGCCTATGTCGACCGGCTCGCGAAGGCCGGGATGATCGTGAGCGGGATCAATCCCCAGCGAAACCTCGTCGAGATCGTGGAGCTGAAGAACCATCCCTGGTTCGTCGGGGTCCAGTTCCACCCGGAGTTCCAGTCCAAGCCGGACCGGGCGCACCCGCTCTTCGCCGCCTTCATCGGCGCGGCGATCAGGCACCGGAAGAAATCGTAGGCCCGGAGAGCCCTCCGCGATGATCTTCGACCCCGCCAAGCTCCTCCTGATCGCCGGGCCCTGCTCGCTTGAGAGCGAGGCGGTGAGCCGCACGGTGGCCGAGAACCTTCGGGCGATCGGAAGGCTGCATCCGGAGCTGCGCATCGTCTTCAAGGGCTCGTTCGACAAGGCCAACCGGACCTCCGGGGCGGGCAAGCGGGGCCTCGGGCTCGAGGCAGGCCTCGCGCTGCTCGACCTTATCCGGCGCGATTTCGGCTTCCCGATCCTCACCGACGTGCACGAGGTCGCCCAGGTGGCGGCGGTCGCGGCGGTCTGCGACGTGATCCAGATCCCCGCCTTCCTCTGCCGGCAGACCGACCTGCTCCTGGCCGCGGCGGCCACGGGGAAGGCGGTCAACGTGAAGAAGGGCCAGTTCCTCTCCCCGCAGGAGATGGCGCACGTGACGGGCAAGCTGCGCATGGGCGGCGCAGCGGAGATCTGGCAGACGGAGCGGGGGACGACCTTCGGGTACCAGAACCTGGTCGTGGACATGCGCTCCTTTCCCATCATGCGCCAGAACGGCCTCCCGACGGTCTTCGATGCGACGCACAGCGTCCAGCTTCCGGGGGCCGCCGGCGGCCGGAGCGGCGGCCAGAGGGAATTCGTGCCGCCGCTTGCGCGGGCGGCCCTCGCGGCCGGCGCCGACGGGCTCTTTATCGAGACCCACCCGGACCCGGCCTCCGCCATCAGCGACGCCGACAGCATGATTCCCCTGGTCGAGCTCCCCGCGCTGATCGCCTCCTGCCTGGCCGTCTGGCGGGCGGTCCGGCACTGACCGGTCCGTTTTCTCAGCTCCTTATCGTGCCGGCCTCGTCGTAGACCCCGAGGGTGCGGTAGCGGTCGTAGCGGGTCTGGAGCAAATTCTCGACGCTGAGCGCGCGCAGTTCCTTGAGGTGCCTGCCAAGCGCCGCCTTCAGGGCGGCGGCGGTCGACTCCGGGTCGAGGTGCGCGCCGCCCAGCGGCTCGGCGATCACCTCGTCGACCACTCCCAGTTCCTTGAGATTGTGCGCGCTCAACTTGAGCGCGGAGGCGGCCTGGCCCGCGGCGGCGCCGTCCTTCCACAGGATCGCCGCGCATCCCTCCGGCGAAATGACCGAGTAGTAGCTGTTCTCCAGGATGATCATCCGGTCCGTGACCCCGATGCCCAGCGCCCCGCCCGACCCGCCCTCGCCCACGACGACGGAAATTGTCGGGACGCGCAGCAGCGACATCTCGCGCAGGTTGACCGCGATCGCCTCCGAAACGTGCCGCTCCTCCGAGCCGATCCCGGGAAAGGCGCCCGGGGTGTCGATGAAGGTGAAGAGCGGAAGCCCGAACTTCTCGGCAAGGCGCATGATCCTCAGTGCCTTCCGATATCCCTCAGGATGGGGCATCCCGAAGTTGCGCGCGATCTGCTCCTTGGTGCCCAGGCCCTTCTGCTGGGCGATAACCATGACCGCCTCGCCCTCAAAAAACGCGAATCCCCCGACCATCGCGTGGTCGTCGTTGAACTGCCGGTCGCCATGCAGCTCCTGGAAGCCCTCGAATACGATATCGACGTATTCCAGCGAATGCGGACGCTTGGCGTGGCGGGCGATCTGGACCCTCTGCCAGGGCGTGAGGCTGGAGTGGATGCTGCGCTGGAGGTCGGAAATCGCCTCCTCGGCCTCCTTGATTTCCTTGGACAGGTCCTGGTTGGTCTCGATCGACTGTTGCCGCAGCTCGTCGAGCTTGCGGGCCAGCTCGGCCAGCGGCTTCTCGAATTCCAGGACGAAAATCGGCGCCTTCATAGCCGTGGCTGCCGCTTCAGGGCCTGGACGCGGAGCCGATGGGCGCGATGGCCGGCTTGTCACCGGCGGCGGCCATCTGCTGGGCCTGGAGCGCGAAGACGCGCTGGGTCCAGGGGCCGTCAGGATCCATCTGCATGAGCTGGGTGGAAATGCCCTGGAGCTCGGCCGCCCGGCCGCCGGCCGCGGCGAGGCTTGCCAGGTGGTAGGCCGCCTCGGCACGGATCGTCTTGTAGCCCTGGGCGTCATCAAGGAGGCTGCGCAGCTCCGCGGCGCCCTCATCCTGCCTGCCGGTCTGGATCTTCGCCATCGCCAGGCCGAGCCGGGCCCGGGCCGCGAGGGGGCCGGTCTTGAGGATGTCGGCGGCCTGGGCGTAGCCGGCCAGCGCCTCGCCGACCTGGTTGGCGCTGTAGGCCGCGTCAGCCATCTGAAGCTCCGCCACCCCCGCCAGGGGATGGTCCGGGTGCGCGCTGACAAAGGCCTTCAGCGAGGCCGGCGTCGCCGCGGCCACAAATTCATTCCCGATGGCGGCCTCGCGCTGCCCGGCGAAATAGTCCCATCCGCCCTTCACAAGGATCGCGGCCAGGATGACGCAGCAAACGGCATAGATCACCCGGTTGTACTTCTCCCAGAAGTTCTTCAGGTGATGGTCGAGATCGGCGGCCGAGGGGGCGGCGGGGACGGCCGGCACGGAGGCGGCGGACTGACTCGACTTGGATGTTGGCGGGCGCAGGGGCATGAAGGGAGGGATTGTTCGAGCGGGAGGTAGAGCAGAGCAAAAGGCCCCGGCAGTGTAAATGATGGAAATTGGGCTCCGGGCCGGCCGTTCAATCGAAGACAACCGTCTTGCGGCCGTAGGCGAGCACGCGGCTCTCCAGGTGCCAGCGGACCGCCTGGGCCAGGACCATCTTCTCCAGGTCGCGTCCCTTGCGGACAAGATCCTCGACGCTGTGGCGGTGGGTCACCCGGACGACGTCCTGCTGGATGATCGGGCCGTCGTCCAATTCCGCGGTCGCGTAATGCGCGGTCGCCCCGATCAGCTTCACCCCGCGCTCATGCGCCTGGTGGTAGGGCCGGCCCCCCGCAAAGGCGGGCAGGAAGGAGTGGTGGATATTGATGACCGGGCGGCCGAAGGCCTTCAGGAAGTCGGCGGAGAGCACCTGCATGTAGCGGGCGAGGACCGCCAGTTCCGCGCCGCCCTCCCGCAGGATCGCCAGGATCCGGGCCTCCGCCTCCGACTTGGTCGCGGGGGTGACCGGGACCAGGTGAAAGGGCAGCCCGTAGGTCCGGGCCGCCCCGGCCAGGTCGGGGTGGTTGGAGACGACCGCGGCGATGTCGCAGGCAAACTCGCCGGCCCGCCAGCGCAGCGCCAGATCGTGGAAGCAGTGGTCGGCCTTGGAGACGAAGAGGGCGACCCGCGGCCGGGCCGCCGCGGAGGTGACGTGCGCGGCCATGCCCAGGGTCGCGGCGAACTGCGCAAATGCCGCCGCCTCGGCGCCCGGCGCCTGGCCGGGGGCGACCGCGCGCGGCTCCCACTCCACCCGCTGGAAGAACACTCCGGCCTCCGGGTCGTTGTGCTGGTCGGCGTGGAGGATGTTGCCGCCCCGCTCGAAAATCCATCCGGCCACGCGGGCCACCAGGCCGGGCTTGTCCGGCCCGTGAAGGAGGGCGATCAATGAACGGGAGGGCGCCATGGGTCAGCCGATCACCGTCACGTTGCCGCGGTACTGCTGGATCGGGCGCACCCCGATCGGCTTGGACCGAAGGGCGCGGATCCCCTCGACGGCGGCGCTCGCCCCGGTGATCGTCGTCATCAGGCAGATGTTGTGGGCGTAGGCCGCGGCGCGGATCCCGTTCTCGTCGCGGCGCGGAATCATCCCGCCCGGCGTGTTGATGACCATGGCGATCTGCCCGTTCTTGATCATGTCGGAGGCATTCGGGCGCCCCTCGCTGATCTTCGCAAGGCGCTTCACCGTGATCGCATTGTCGGCCAGGTACTTCGCGGTGCCGCTGGTCGAGTAGATCGAAAAGCCGAGCTGCTCGAGCGCGCGCGCGATCACGACCGCGGCGGGCTTGTCGGAGTCCTTGACGCTCAGGAAGACGTTTCCGCCGGTGGGCAACCCCGGCCGGGCGGCCGCCTGGGCCTTCGCGAAGGCAAGCCCGAGGTCCTCGTCCAGGCCCATGACCTCCCCGGTGGAGCGCATCTCCGGGCCCAGGGCGATGCTCGCGCCGGGGAAGCGGACAAAGGGGAAGACGGCCTCCTTCACGCACCAGTGCTTCGGCACGTGCTCCTGGGTGAAGCCCAGGTCCCGGAGCTTCCGGCCGGCCATCACCTTGGCCGCAAGCTTGGCCAGGGGCACGCCGATCGCCTTGGCCACGAAGGGCACCGTGCGCGAGGCGCGGGGATTGACCTCCAGGACGTAGAGCTGCTCGTCCTTGATCGCGAACTGCACGTTCATCAGCCCGATCACCCGCAGCTCGCGGGCGAGCGCGTGCGTGGCGGTCCGCACCGTGGCGAGCATCGCCGGCTTGAGCGTGTGCGGGGGCATCACCATCGCCGCGTCGCCGGAATGGACTCCGGCGTACTCGATGTGCTCGAGCATCCCGCCGATGACGCTGGTCTCCCCGTCGCTGATGCAGTCCACGTCCAGCTCGATCGCGTCCTCGAGGAACTTGTCGATGAGAACCGGCTTGCCCGGCATGACGTCGAAGACCTGGCGGACGACCCCCTTCAATTCCTCCTCGTTGTAGACGACAAACATCCCGCGGCCGCCCAGGACGAAGGAGGGGCGCAGGAGCACCGGGAACCCGATCTCGTTGGCAAAGCCCACCGCCTCGCCCTCGCCAAGCGCCGTGCGGTTGGCCGGCTGCCGGAGCCCGACCTTTTCCAGGACGGCGGCGAACTGACGGCGATCCTCGGCGACCTCGATGCTCTCCGGCGAGGTGCCGATGATCGTCACGCCGTTTTCCTTGAGCGCGGAGGCGAGGTTCAGCGGGGTCTGCCCTCCGAACTGGACAATCGCCCCCTCGCAGCCCTCCTGCTGGTAGACCTCGAGGACGTCCTCGAGGGTGAGCGGCTCGAAGTAGAGCCGGTCGCTCGTGTCGTAGTCCGTCGAGACGGTCTCGGGGTTGGAATTGACCATGACCGTCTCAAATCCGATCTCGCGCAGGGCGAAGCTCGCGTGCACGCAGCAGTAGTCGAACTCGATCCCCTGCCCTATCCGGTTGGGCCCGCCGCCCAGGATCATGATCTTGCGCTTCTTCGAGGGGATCACCTCCGACTCGTCGCCGTAGCTCGAGTAGTAGTAGGGCGTGAACGCCTCGAATTCCGCCGCGCAGGTGTCGACCAGCCGGTAGGTCGTCCGGATGGCCCGCCGGGCGCGTTCCGCCCGGACGGCCGTCATTTCACCGCCGAGAATATTCGCGAGCTGCGCGTCCGAGAACCCAAACTGCTTGGCGCGCCGGAAGTGGCCGGTGTCCAGCGTGGCGAGCGACTTGCCGCGGAGGGACTCCTCCATCTCGAAGATCTCGCGAAGCTGGTGGAGGAACCAGGGGTCGATCCGGGTGAGCTCGAAGATCTGGTCGACTGAGTAGCCGGCCCTGAAGGCGTGCCGAATGTAGAAGACCCGCTCCGCGTTCGGGGTCGACAGCTTCGTCTTGATTTCCGCGTCCTCCGGCGGGGTGTCGCCGCCGTGGCGCCCGCCGCCGCCAAACCCGGCCGCGCCGATCTCGAGCGAGCGCAGCGCCTTCTGGAAGGACTCCTTGAAGGTCCGGCCGATCGCCATCGCCTCGCCCACGGACTTCATCGCGGAGGTGAGCGTCGCGTCGGCGGCCGGGAACTTCTCGAAGGTGAAGCGCGGGATCTTCGTCACCACGTAGTCGATCGTCGGCTCGAAGCTCGCCGGGGTGAGCCGGGTGATGTCGTTGCGAAGCTCGTCAAGCGTGAAGCCCACCGCCAGCTTGGCGGCGATCTTGGCAATCGGGAACCCGGTGGCCTTCGACGCGAGCGCCGAGGAGCGCGAGACGCGGGGGTTCATCTCGATCACCACCATCCGGCCGGTCTGCGGGTCCACGGCGAACTGGATGTTCGACCCGCCGGTCTCCACCCCGATCTCGCGGATCACCGCAAAGGAGGCGTCGCGCATCACCTGGAATTCCTTGTCCGTCAGGGTGAGCGCGGGGGCGACGGTGATCGAGTCGCCGGTGTGCACGCCCATCGGGTCGAAGTTCTCGATCGAGCAGATGACCACGCACTGGTCCTTGTGGTCGCGCATCACCTCCATCTCGAACTCCTTCCAGCCCAGGAGGCACTCCTCGACCAGCACCTCGTGGACCGGGGAGATGTCCAGCCCGTTGGACACGATGCTCTCAAATTCCTCCCGGTTGTAGGCGATCCCCCCGCCGCTTCCCCCCAGCGTGAAGGAGGGGCGGATGATCAGCGGGAACATGCCGATCTCCTCGGCGGCGGCGCGGGCCTCCTCGATCCGGTGGATCGCCCGCGAGCGGGCGACATCCAGGCCGATCTTGATCATCGCCTCCTTGAAAAGGCCCCGATCCTCGCCCTTGGCGATGGCCGCCGGCTTGGCGCCAATCATCTCCACCCCGTACTTGGCGAGGATGCCCAGCCGATGGAGCTCCATCGCCAGGTTCAGGGCGGTCTGCCCACCCAGCGTCGGGAGCAGGGCGGAGGGGCGCTCCGCAGCGATGATCTTCTCGACGAATTCAACCGTAAGAGGCTCGATGTAAGTGACATCGGCGAACTCCGGATCGGTCATGATGGTGGCCGGGTTGGAGTTTACCAGGATGACCTTGTATCCCTCCTCGCGCAGCGCCTTGCAGGCCTGGGTGCCGGAGTAGTCAAATTCGCACGCCTGGCCGATCACGATGGGACCGGCACCGATGATGAGAATGGACTTAAGATCGGTGCGTTTGGGCATGGGCGTGGACCCCGCCGAGGGTTGCCGCCGACCAAACGAGTCGCAAGCGGGAAAAGTGGACGCCGGAAATTTGCATTTACGCCCAAAATGCCGTCCAGGGCGGACTTCAATTAAAATCGACCCCCGGGGGCTGGTTTGCCATCAAAGGGGCGGTTCGCTCCCCAAATATGAATCACCCCCGACGCCACTCCCCGGCCGCCCGCTCAGCCTCAATCGCCGTTCTCCTCCTGCTCGCCTGCCTTCCCACGCTCTCCGCGGCGACGGGCGGCCCCGAGCCGTTCACCGGGCAACTGACGGAGGTTCCCGGCGTCCAGGCGGTTGTCAGCATCCGCCATCCCAAGCTCCTCAACCAGGACCTGGAAAAGCTGATGGCCGGCGTGCCGGAGGCCGCGATGCTGCGCGCCGTTCTCATGCAGGCAACGGCCTTCGGCTACCCGGAATTCTCGGAGATCGCGACCGGATCAAACGTGGGGCTGGCCTTCACCCCCCTGTTCGACGGGCCCGCAGGCGTCGCGCGCACCGACCCGAAATTCATCCTTTTCGTCAAGCTGAACACGGAGGGAAAGCTGTGGAATTTGCTCACGAACGCCCAGCACCTTGCCCACACGCGGCACGGGGACTGGACGCTTTTTGCAAAGCACGAGGGGGACTTTTCCAGGCTGGCCTCGCCGGACGCCGTCATCGCCCTGCTCGAAAAGCCGCAGGAAGAGGACATCCGGGCGTGGTTTCGCGCGACCCCCGGCCTCGTCGAGCGGGTCAAGGCGAAGGTCCGGGAGGCTTTGAGGCCCAAGCTGGAGACGCTGCCCGAGCCAAAGCGAAAGGCCGCGCTCGCCTATCTGGATGTGGTCTGCGCGCTCGTCTCGCAACTGCACTCAATCGACGCGGGGCTCACCCTGGGCGACAAGGGGATATCCCTCACCGGGTCGTACCAGTTCAATCCCGGGTCGCCGATCGGCAATTCCCTCAGCTACCCGCCCGGTCCCCTGCCTGCGGTGGCCGACTTCGTGCGGGGCGACGCACTGGTTGCATTTGCCGCGCGCTACAACCCGGCGGCCCAGCGGGACCTCATGGACCACGTGCTCGATTTGCTGATTGCCGTCGATTACCCGCCCTTTGCCGAGAAGCTGAAATCGTTCAGGACAGACTACCTGGCGATAGGCGATTCGGTCGACGGCGGAGCAGCGGGCAATATCGACGTCTCGGTCACCCGGGATGGCCGGACACGCACGGCGAGCCCCCGGTATTTCTACGCCATCTCCGGACACGTTGGCAGCGATGCGGCCCGCAAGTACTTTGAGGACGCCCAGGTCTTCAACCTACCGGCAGACGGACTCCTGAAGCCCGCCAAATCCGCCATTGCGGTCGAGCAACACAACACGTTCACGAAGGACGCCCTCAAGCTCGACGGGACCGCCTTCGACTCGATGCGGATCACCACCACCATCAATGGCCGCAAGGCAACCGGGATCACGGAGTACTTCGGCGCGGTGGACGGGAACCTGGTCGTTGCCGACGGCGAAACGACGCTGCGGGCGCAGTTGCCCGCGCTCCGCGCGAGGACGGTGCTGCCAAACCGGATCCAGGTCCCCCTGGCCGGCGATGAAATCCTTGGGGCGGACGTCAACGGTGGAAAGCTCGTGGAGCTGGCGGCCGCCGAGGCCGGTCTCAACACCCGGGACCCGGACGTGGCCTCCCAGATGGCGAACCTCAGCGCCGAATATGCGGCGGGAGGGCCGGTGCACGCCACCGTCGCAACTGGCCACGCACGGGCCGAGATTCGCCTGGCGGTGCCCTACAAGTTTGTTTCCGCGACGATCCATCTTTCCGCCTACATGGCGTCGCAGGGCTTTAATCTTCAGCAACTCCTCCTGCCCAGCCCGGCCCCCGGCGCGGGTGCCCCGGGGCTCGGGGGCCCCTCCTCCGGTCCCCGGTCGCCGATCGCCGAATGGAACCGCCACCTTGCCAACGCAAGGCTCCTGGCCTCGCAGGCAAAAAACGCCGAGGCGCTCGCCGAGTACGCCTGGTGCTACCGGATGGGCACAAGGCAGATTTACGGCAGGAACAACCTGCGGCTGAGCATCCTGGTCGGAAGCGTCGTCCGCCTGGGAAGGAATTTTCCGCCGGCGGTCAAGGCGCTGGCCGACTGGCGGGCGCAGGCGGCGGCGCGCCTCGCCATTCGCGACGGCGACAGCTTCAGCCTGGGTGAACTCCTGGCGATCGATCGCGCGCAGAACAACACCGCGGCGACCCTGGCGTTTTACGACCAGCTCCCGGCCGACAGCCTGACGCGAGCCGGGCTTGCACCCCAGGTCTTCGACCTCTTGGTCGGGGCGAAACGCTATCACGATGCCCTGAATGCAAGGTCCTACGACACCTACCGCGGCATGGCCGGGCGAATTGAGGAGATTATCCAGGATCCGGAGACCCGGTCCGGCATGGTGTCGGTCCAGACACTCAACCTGGCCAAGCTCGGGGGGGGCGAGGCCGAGGCGCTCGCCGGCGCCGGCAACCTCAAGGACGCCCGCCAGGTCGTCGACGACATCCTCGGCAAGGACCGGTCGGAGCAGACGCTCTCGGTTCTCCGCGCGCACCTGGACCGGGTTGGGCATGCGGATTGGCTGCCGGCCGCAGTGGAGCCGCCCGCCTCCGCCCCGACGCCCTAGCACGAATGCCGGCGCTGAACATCCCCCTTCGACGCCTTGCCGCGCCCGGGCTGCTTGCGCTGCTCCTGGTCGTCCTGTTCGCGCCGGCGCGCAACCGCGTGGACCCCGCCGGGGAGGCCAACGCCCAGGGAATCGAGGCCGCGAAGGGCCGGAACTTTGAGTTGGCGGTCGCCCACTTCACCGAGGCCGTCCGGCTCAGGCCCGACTGGGGGGAGGCCTATTCCAACCGGGGCCTGGCCCGCGAGCGCACCGGGGACATCGACGGGGCCATCGCCGACCTTTCCGCGGCCATCCGGCTCGATCCGGGGTTTGGCAAGGCGTATTTCAACCGGGGAAACGCGAGGAAAGCAAAGGGGGACCTGGACGGGGCAATCGCCGACTATGGCGAGGCGATTCGGCTCAATCCCGCCGATGCGGGCGCCCGGAATAATCGCGGCGGAGCCCGCCAGCTGAAGCGCGACTACGATGGGGCCGTCGCGGATTTCAGCGAGGCCATCCGGCTCGATCCCGGTCACCAGAAAAGCTACGATGGGCTGGCCTGGATCCTCGCCACCTGCCCGTTCGGCCGCCTGCGCAACGGGACGAGGGCCGTGGAATTGGCCACCAGGGCCTGCGAGCTGTCGCAGTGGCGGGAGGCCCGGTACCTCGGCACCCTGGCGGCGGCCTATGCCGAGGCGGGAGACTTCGACGCGGCCGTGAAGTGGCAATCCCGGCAGCTTGAGTCCGGGCTTTCCGAGGAGGACGCGGCCGACGCGCGCCAGCGGCTGGGCCTCTACCAGCAGCACACCCCCTGCCGTGAGTAACCAAAGGCAATTCACCGTGAGGAAGTTCCTGCCGCCCGCCGAGGCCTGGGTGGTCCTGGTGGCGATGGCCATCCTGGGATTTTTCCTGGCGCCCTGCTGCCACTCGACGATCTGGTCCGGGAAATCCTGGACCGCCTGGGATTCGGCGATCGCGAACCGGATCCTCGCGGGAACGCCGCTTTACACGGACGGGCTCCGGGTCCCGCTCGATCCCCTGGCGATCATGGAGATGACCTGGCTCGGCGGCCCGTCGCGCTGGCTGACGGAGAGCGTCGCCAACTTCCTCACCGACTGCGCCTCGGTCCTGCTGGTCTACGCGGGCCTCCGACGGCTTCGGCTCTGCCCGACCTCGGCGGCACTAGCGGCCTTCCTGGCCGTCCCGGTGCGGGCGGCGTGGATGAAGATCGCGCTCTACGACGAGATGGCCATTTTCTTCACCGCGTGCAGCTTCCTGGTTGCAACGTCAGCGCATCGACGCTGGTCGGCGAACAGGACGGCCTCGGCCGTGTACCCGGTCGCGATGGCAGGCTTAACGGCGCTCGGGATCCTGTCCAAGTACAGCATCGGGCTGGGGCTGTTCGCGGGAACAGGCTTCTTCCTGGCCCTCGCATCCCCCGGACGGGATCGCTGGAGGAATCTGCTGGCCTACGCGTGCGCGCTGCCGGCGTTTCTGGCCCTGGCCTGCGCCCTTTTCTCACCGTGGATGTCGGTGGGCGGCTTCCTCTCCGACGTGGTCGCAACCGGTTCGGAAACGAAGGGAGGAGCCTCGCTCATGGTCGCGCTCGTCGGCTGCATCGCGCGCAATTCCCTGTACGGCCTAGCGATCGTCGGGCTCCTCGCCCTTGCCTCCGCCGGGCTCTTCGAGAAGTCCCCGGCCGCGGGGACGGAGCAGGCACCGCCGGCCTCCGGGCCGCTCCCCGAGCCGGCCGCAGTGCAGTGGCCGGTGCTCGGCGCGGCGGTGGCCGGAGGGGTGCTCGCGTTCCTCATCGCCTGCTTCCAGCCGGAGCTGCGCTCCATTTCCGGCGGGGACACCCTCGTGTCCTGCCTGGCGAGCGGCCGGCGGTTCATGGACGTGCTCGTGGTCGGGGCCTTCTTCACGGCCCTGGCGAGCCTTGTGTACTCGGCGAAGGCGTGGTGGCTTCGCCTGCGCGGCGGCGAGTCTCCGGACGGAGGCCCGGCCCTGACCGGATGGTTTCCCCTGCTGCTGGCGCCAACTTTCCTGATGTTCTGCCTTTCGGGAGGCCGATGGATCCTCTCCGAGCCGGAGCCGATCTCCTGGCTCTTCAGGATCCTGCCGGCGTCGGACCCGCTCGACCTGATGTGGATCTTCGGCTTCACGGTGCTCTTCTCGTCGGTCACCGCCGCCGCGGCCCGCCGCTCCTCCCCCTACTGGGCGCGGTGGATCGTGATCGGCCTGGCGGCGGCCAGCGGATTCGCGGCCTGGTCGCGGCTGGAGGAGCGCGCCGGGGTCGCCCGGGATTGCACGCAGGCGTGGCCGGAGGTCGCATTCCTCCGCGGAGTCCGCATGCAACCCGGCAACGGGATGCGCGACGTCATCCGCGAGGTGCGGAAGCTCGCTCCCGGCAAGGCGGACCGGGTGCTGATGCTTCCGGAGGATCCCGAGACGGTTGCGCTCTTCGAGCGCCCGCGGCCCGACGTCAGCGGGGGCATCATCTTCTTCGACATGTACCGGGACGCCTTCGTGGACGCCGACATCGCGAAGCTGGAGGCCCATCCTCCGCAGGTGATCGTCCTCGGCCCGAGCGGCAACCTGGGATGGGGGCTTTTTATGTTCGGCCCGACCCACGACAGCCGCGGGGCCTCCCGCCTCATGCGCCGCCTGGAGGCCAAACTGCTGCCCACGCGCTACCAGCGGGTCGAGACGATCCCCCTCAACGCCCGCGACCCGTCGAACACGATGGCGATCTACCAGCTCCGGCCCAACTCCGAGTGATTTGGTGCAGTCGGGGGAGACTTGTCCGGCGAATCCTTCCCGCCGTAGAAGAGGCCAGGTGCCCGGCCCACTAAGCATCCAGTCTCATCGGACCATTCAACCCTCCGGAACGGGCGTCGTGTCGGCCGCCTCAAAAAAGGCGACGATGTTTTCCCAGGGCACTTCCGGATTGAGGACATGCGCCGGAGCCAGGATCAAGCCGCCGCCGCGCGCCACGTCGCGAATGCGGGCGCGCACTTCCCGCCGGACGTCCTCCGGCGTGCCGAACGGCATCGTCTTCTGCACGCTGACCGTGCCCCAGAACGAGAGCTGCTTGCCGTATCGCCGCTTGATCGCCGCCGGATCCATGCACTCCGGCTGAACGGGATTGAGGATGTCTATGCCAATCTCGATCAGATCCGGGATGAGCGGCTCCACGTTGCCGTCGGAATGATAAAAAACGAATGCACGCGGATTGGCCGCCTTGACCGCGCGCACCGTGGCGGCCAGCCGCGGCTTGAGAAACTCCCGCCAGGTTTCGATGTTCATCAGCAACCCCGACTGCCCGGCCACGTCGTCGCCGGCGATGATGATGTCGGCGCCGGCCCGCGCGAACTGCTCGGCGACGACTTTCTGGAACGCAGCCGTGCGCTCGAAGAAATAGTGCGCGACCTCCGGCGCCGCGAGCAGGTCCGTCAGCATGTCCTCAAAGCCCCGGATATACCACGACTGCTCAAACACCGATCCCACGGAAGCAGCCACAGCGAGTCCTCGGGCGTGATGTTCCTCGACCTGCCTTCGCGCGTCCAGAAAGCGGTAATCATGGTCAACATCGGGCCACGGGTATTCCTTGAGCCGCTCGAAGTCCTGAATGCCGCGCAACGGGGACTCGACGTGCGCAAAATGATGAGAGGCGCCGGCCCGCCACCAAACACCCCATTCATCCACCTGGCCGCTCGCGAGGGCCTTAGCGGCGGAACCACCCAACCATTCGGCGAACCGGCTTCGCGGCAGCACGGTGGGCGCCACTCCCACGCTCGTGATGTCCATGTCGAAATACGCGCACGGCGTCCTTGGCGCGCATTTCTCACCCAGCAGCCGTTCGATGGGCGGGGTGTAGCCTATCGCCTCCTCGTAGAGCAGCCGGGGCACCCGGTCCGTCGGCCTGTGGGCCAATGCCGCCAGAACCCGTTCGCGCGATGTCATAGAGGCCCCATTGGGATGCGCGGCTGCGAAATCACATTCCCTCCGGCGTTGCCGAAGGCCACGTCGAGGTTCAATTGGTCAAAATCTCGGCCGCCGGGTATCATCGCCTCACCGCCGCCCCTTTCGTCGGAAACGCCCTGCCGCGGTGCACCGGATGGATTGAGATAACTTTCATTCGGACTTCCGACAAAGTGGACCTAAGCAACAGGCGTTCAATTCAAGACTTTTTGATGCGCACCACTGAAGTCATTCGCTGCCGTAACTCGCGATCGCCTCCGCGACAAATTGGTTCAAGCTCTCGCCCCGGTTCAAAGCTTTCACCGCCGCCTTCTGGTGGAGGGCTGGACCGACCCGGACGATGAACTTGCCGCTGTAGGTCTTGCCCGCCGTCGCGGGCGGGAGGCGCCCCTTCCTTGAAAGCAGTTCTGCGACGTGCTGCTCGACAAGCTTTCGAAGCTGGCGAAATACCCTCGTCTCATCGGCGCCATGGCATCCGCCGTAGAAAAGGCCAGGTGCGCGACCCACGAAGCAACCATCCTCATCGGACCATTCGACGATCTTCAGATAGCGGGCCGCAGCGGCCTTCACAGGGGTTTGGGTGCCGGTAGTTTTCATGTTTTATCTTCCCTGCTTGCTGAAATCGCCCGGCGAACATCCCTCTCCTGGTAGTGAAGGGCGTCGGAGCCCGATTGGCCGGAAAGGATGATTGTCACTCCGGAAGCGTTCCGAAACTTGCGATGACTGCCATTGGTGGATGTGTGGACGAACCCGGCAGCCTCCAACTCAGCGATCAGTTGGCGGACCTTCCGGGGCATGTGGTACCATGATACTACTAACGTTGACCGGCAAGGACATTTCCGGTTCCAACCACATGAAGGCACGGCCCCGATCTGCCTTTTAACCGCGCCTTATCAATTTAGGCGTCATGACCCCTTCCAAATCTCCTTCCAAATCTCTCCCGGGGATTCGCCAACGCCTACCAGATCGTCGCGACCAACCCGGAGTCGGTGATGGCCGCATCCCGGGTAATGAGCGGAAGCCGGTGGACCTTGGCCGTGGCAGTGATGATGCGGTCGAACTGGTCCCCGTGGGGAAGCCCAAGCTCCGGGGAAAGAATGGCAATCTCCAAGGTAATCGGAAGCACGGTAACATAGTTTAAGAGCGAGCTCAGCACACTTGCGCCGGACCCCCGGAACGAGATGCGCCCCGAGTGCAGCAGGAGGCCCACCCCCTGCAATGTGATGTCGGCTATGCCAAGCTGCTCATAGGGCGTGGTCGAGATGGCCCGCGCCGCCTTGATGCTGAGCCGATCGTCGTCCATCGCCGCCCAGAGAAAGGCGTGGGTATCGAGAAGATACTTCAGTCGGGCCATCAGACCGAGGGCTTCCAGGCGTCGTTCTTAAGGGTTGGGCCGGTTATATCGCCATGGATATCAATCTTTCCCTTGGCAGCGCCGAGAAGCGACTTTCGGCCTGCGACCGCCGTGAACAGGTACTCGCCATCCCCGTCCTTGATGCGGACGGCTTCACCCCGGCGAGCCTTGGTCTTGAAGCTCGCGAAGTTGCGCAGGAAGGTGCGGACATTTGTCGTCACACAATCCAGGTGTATGACGCTTTTATTTATGTCAAGCATTGGAGACTCCGTGAGCAGGTCTTCCGATAATAGCAACTGCGCCATTTGGTGCTCACATGGAATCGCACGGAGTTCCAGATTGCGGCTGCGGGGAATCGAACCCCGGATACCTGCTTGGAAGGCAGGAGTTTTACCGCTAAACTACAGCCGCGGAATCAGGCATAGATCATCGGGCCGGATTGGCGCGCGGGTCAAGCCTCGCTGAGGCCAGCACCGGGGCTACAGGCGAACCGCGGAGTGGGGTGCGCCAGCGTCACTGGTTGCACTTGCCATAATCTGACGTCTCTCCCGGCGGCGGTCGGCTCCAGAGCGCTGAATTTCGGCCTCTTCAGAACTTCCACTTGACCCTGATTCTTTTTTGATACATCTACTCAGAACGTCAAAGCTGCGCCCGCTATCGTGCGCCTTCTACCGGACAGCGACGGGCAATGAACCCGTTCGCGATTGGTTGAAGGAGCTGCCTGAGGACGAACGGAAGCAGGTCGGCCGCGACATTTGCGCCGTTCAGTTTGGCTGGCCATTGGGACTGCCCCTTGTGGATTCGCTTGGAGACGGTCTCTGGGAGGTCCGCTCGCGACTGAAGTCCGGCATCGCCCGCACCCTATTCCTTGTCCACGACAACACGATCATCCTTCTTCACAGCTTCAAAAAGAAGACCCGCACCACCCCCCCATCACGAGCTTACCCTGGCCAAAAGAAGAAAACATGACGTCGAAAAACAACCCGCACATTGGAAGCCGCTTTGACGACTTTCTCCGCGAGGAAGGGATCTACGCCGAGGTGGAGGCCGCGGCCATCAAAAAGGTGATCGCCAGCGCTTTGGCGCGGCAGATGAAACGCCGGCGCATCAGCGTGTCCCGCCTTGCCACGGTGCTGGGGACGAGCCGCGCGGCGGTCAACCGGGTCCTCGACGGCCGGAATACCTCGATCACTCTGGCCACAATTTCGCGGACGGCGGCAGCGCTGGGCTGCAGGGTAAGTCTGGAGATTGTTGCGGCCTGACCTTGGCAGGTCGGCGGTGTCTCCCTAGAGCAGGTCGGCGGCGAGCTCGGCGAGGCGGGAGCGCTCGCCCTTCATCAGCTTCACGTGGGCAGCGATCGCCTGGCCCTTCATCCGGTTGTGGCAGTAGACCAGGCCGTTGCTTCGGGCGTCCACGTAGGGGTTGTCGATCTGCGTCGGGTCGCCGATCAGGACGATCTTCGAGCCCTCCGATATCCGGGTGATCACCGTCTTCACCTCGTGCGGCGTCAACTGCTGGGCCTCGTCCAAAATGAAGAACCGGCGCGCGATCGAGCGCCCGCGGATGAAGCAGAGGGCCTCGATCTCCACCAGCCCGGACTTGAGCAGCCGCTCGTAGGGCTTGGCAAGGGGAAGGTGGCCGTGGCCGCCGCCCGACCCCTGGCTCCCGTAGCCCGATCCGCCCCCGGACATGGAATGGGAATGGTCCTCGTGCTTCTTGAACTTCTTCTTCGAGACCTTCTTCGAGGCAAACTGGGGATCCTTTGGCGGCTTCGAGGGAATGAGAACCTCCAAGGCGTCGTAATAGGGCTGCAGCCACGGCCGCATCTTCTCGTCGAGCGTGCCGGGGAGGAACCCGATGTCCCGCCCCAGCGCGATCACCGGCCGGGAAATCGACACGCCGTCGTAGCGCGAGTGCTCCTCCTGGGTCTGGTGGAGCGCGCAGGCGGCGGAAAGGAGCGTCTTGCCGGTGCCCGCCTTGCCGAAGCAGGTGAGCATCTGGACGGAGTCGTCCAGGAGCGCGTCCATGAAAAACTGCTGCTCGAGGTTGCGCGCGCGGATCGGAATGCCCCCGGGCGCCTTCACGTACTCGGGCAACTTCAGCCGGCGGACGATGTTGTCCCCGTGGTAGCGGGCGGGCATCGTCTTCCCCTCGTCGGAACGGAGGAGGACGTACTCGTTGAGGTAAAGTCCCCGGGCGGCCTCGCGCCCGAGCGTGAAGTTCCCCTCCGAGCAGAATCGCTGGATGTCGTAGATCGTGAGCGGGATCTCACGGTAGCTGGCCTCCTCGACGTTCTCCGGGACCTTGTCGGTGAGGTAGTCCTCAGACTCCAGCCCGACCGCGCGGGCCTTCAGCTGCATGTTGACGTCCTTGGTGACCAGGATCGTCGGCGGGGGGAACTGCTCCTGGACAAAGAGGGCGGCGGCGATGATCCGGTTGTCCTTCTTCGTGAGGTCGGGAAGGATGGCGCGCAGCCGATCCATCGCCGGCGAGCGGCGGGAGGGGTCGGCCAGGTAGGGATTGATGACAATCGAGAGGGCGCCGCCGTTGGGCAGCTCCACGCCCTCGTGCATCGAGCGGGTGTCGGGCAGCAGCTCCTGGAGTATCCGGTGGACCCGGCGGGCGTTGCGGCCCCGCTCCGTGGACTGCTCGCTCTTGATCGTGTCGAGCTCCTCGAGGATCTCGACGGGAATGACCAGGTTGTTCTCCTGAAAGTTGAAGATCGCCTGCGGGTCGTGGAGGAGGACGTTCGTGTCCAGCACGAAGGTCTTCACTTTTGCCGAAACCCTAATCCGCGGATTTGGGGCGGTCGCCCCTCGGGGGTTTTCCATCAGTTGTGGATATCTTGTTAATAACTGAGCAGCATCCGGGCCAAATGTCTAGAAATGAATTTTCAAATACGCATTATCCGCACTCTGCCGGCGCCGCCCCGGCGGGGGGAAACGTAGCGTATTGACATTCGCCGGGAGTCGCCCAATTTAAACCACTCGCATGAATCTTTCGTCTGCGTCCATCGTCCAGGCATCCTCCGCAGTGCGCTGCGCCGCGTGTGCCTGCTGCTGCTCAGATTAAACGATGGCGATTGCGGACAAAGTTTCACCCGCGGTCGACCTCGCCGCGGTGAACGGGAAATTGTCCCACGAACCCGCCGAGGAACGGATCGCCTGGGCCGCCCGGGAGTACGGCGGCGGACTGGTCCTGAGCTCAAGCTTCGGGGCGCAGGCCGCGGTCATGCTCGGGCTGGTGTCCCAGGTCATACCTGGAATTCCCGTGGTGTTCATCGACACCGGCTACCTCTTCCCGGAGACCTACCGCTTTGCCGACGAGCTCACGAGCCGGCTCAAGCTGAACCTGAAGGTCTACCGCCCGCTGGTTTCGCCGGCATGGCTCGAGGCGCGGCACGGAAAGCTCTGGGAAAAGGGCCTGGAGGGCATCGAGGCGTACAACCGCCTGGCGAAGGTCGAGCCCATGCAGCGGGCGCTCTCCGAGTTGGGCGCCACCGCCTGGCTCTCGGGGCTCCGCCGGGCGCAATCGGGCAGCCGGGAGGCCCTCGAATTGGTCGGCACCCAGGACGGCCGGGCGAAGATCCTGCCCATCGTCGACTGGAGCGACCGCGACGTGCACGGGTACCTGACGCGAAACAACCTGCCCTATCACCCGCTCTGGGACCAGGGATATGTCTCGATCGGGGACACCCACACCTCCCGCCCCCTGACCGCCGACCTGAGCCCCGAGCAGACCCGTTTCTTCGGGCTGAAGCGCGAATGCGGCATCCACGAGGGCTCCCCGGGCGCCTGACCCTTCAATCATCCCTTACCATGTCTCACCTCGACGAACTCGAATCCAACAGCATCTATCTCCTCCGCGAGGCCTATCACGCGTTTGAGCGGCCGGCCATGCTCTGGTCAATGGGCAAGGACTCCAACGCCCTGCTCTGGCTGGCGAAGAAGGCTTTCTGCGGAAACATCCCCTTCCCGATCGTGCACATCGACACGACCTACGAGTTTCCCGAGATGCTCGAGTTCCGGTCGTGGGCGCGGGACCACTACGGGTTCGACCTGGTCGTCTGGATCAACGAGGAGGCGCGGGCCCGGGGAATCGGCTATGAGACGACCGACCCGGTCACCGTCACCCACGAACTGAAGACCGTGGCGCTCCAGCAGACCCTCGCCCACCACAAGTATGACGCCCTGATCACCGGGATCCGGCGCGACGAGGACTCGACGCGCGCCAAGGAGCGCGCCTTCTCGCCGCGCACCGCTGATTTCGAGTGGGACTACAAGGACCAGCCCCCGGAGTTCTGGAACCACTTCACGACCGAGGTCGGGCCCGGCGAGCACGTCCGCGTCCAGCCGCTGCTCGACTGGACGGAGATGGATATCTGGCGCTACCTCGACCAGGAGAAGGTCCCGCTTCCCGGCATGTACTTTTCGCGCAACGGCAAGCGCTTCCGCTCGATCGGCTGCATGCCGATCAGCAAGCCGGTGGACAGCAACGCAACCACGATCGACGACATCATCGAGGAGCTCAAGGTGACGCGCATTTCCGAGCGCGCGGGCCGCGCACAGGATCACCATGAGCGCAACGCGATGCAGAAGCTGCGTGCCAAGGGGTTCATGTGAACCCGGCCCGGAACCCAATCCAAGACCCATCTCCATGACCAAACTTTCCGACACCACCCTTCCCGCAGGCGCGCCCGCCGCCGCCGCCCCCTCCGCAGGCACGGCGCCGGCCCTTCCCCACCTCTCATTCGTGGTCGTGGGGCATGTCGACCACGGGAAATCCACCCTGATCGGCCGGCTCCTCTTCGACACCCACTCCGTCGAGGAGGGCAAGGCCGAGAGGATCCAGGCGGCCTGCAAGGCCGAGGGAATGGAGTTTGAGTACGCCTTCCTGATGGACGCCCTCCTCGAGGAGCAGGCCCAGAACATCACGATGGACACGACGCGCGTCCCCTTCCGGACCGATCGCCGCGCCTACACGATCATTGACGCCCCCGGGCACAAGGAATTCCTCAAGAACATGATCACCGGCGCCGCCAGCGCCGACGCCGCGGTCCTGCTGGTCGACGCCAAGGAGGGCCTGCGCGAGCAGACCCGCCGCCACGGCTTCCTGCTCTCGCTGCTGGGCCTCAGGCAGATCGTCGTCGCGGTCAACAAGATGGACCTGGTCAACTACGACCAGAAGGTCTTCGACTCGATCAGCGCCGAATTGCGCGAGTTCCTGGGCCGGCTGGGCGTCCCGCCCACCCACATCGTACCGATTTCCGCCAAGCTTGGCTACGGGCTGATCAGCCGCAGCGAGCACTTCTCCTGGTACAAGGGCCCCGTGCTCCTCGAGGCCCTCGAGCAGTTCCGCTCCACGCCGCCGGCCGCCGGGGCGCCGCTGCGCCTCACGGTGCAGGACGTCTACCGCTTCGACGCCCGCCGGATCGTCGCCGGCCTGGTCGAGGCCGGCAGCCTCTCCGTGGGCGACCGGATCGAGTTCTTTCCCGGGGGAAAGCACTCGGTCATCAAGACGATCGAGGAGTGGCCCGCGCGGGCGGACGGATCGACGCCCAAGGGCCCGGTCGGCGCCGGCCGGAGCACGGCAATCACCCTCGCCGACGAACTGTTCATCGAGCGCGGCCAGATCGGCGGACCGCCCGAGGATCCCCCGTCGGTCTCCTATTACTTCACGGCCCGGGTCTTCTGGCTGCATGCCGATTCCCTGAAGGTCGGGGAGCTTGTCCCCCTGCGCCTCGGGGCCCAGCAGGGCGAGGGCAGGATCGCCTCCATCGAGCGCACGCTCGACGCGGTCACCCTCGACGCCTCCACCGGGCCGGCGACCGAGGTCAAGCGGCACGAGGTCGCGGAGGTTCGGATACGGATGCGCCGTCCCCTGGCCTTCGACGCGGGCGGACGGCTGCCGGCGCTCGGCCGCTTCGTCCTCATGCGGGGGCGTCGGATCGCCGGCGGCGGGGTCATTGACGCAGCGCTTCGCGACGACGCGGTCGGCGGCGGGGGCCTGTCGGCCAACCGGGTCGCCCTGCTCGGGCACCGGGGCACGGTCATCTGGATGACGGGGCTCTCCGGCTCGGGCAAGTCCACGCTCGCCCAGGAACTTGAGAAACGCCTCCTGCGGGCCGGGGTGCTTGCCGCCGTCCTCGACGGCGACGTGCTGCGGACCGGCCTCAGCCGGAACCTCGGATTCACCACCGAGGACCGCCGGGAAAACCTTCGCAGGGCGATCGAGCTTGCCCTGCACCTTGCCGACGCGGGTGTCGTCGTGATCGCGGCCCTCATCTCGCCATTCCGGGCCGACCGGGCCATGGCCGCCAAGCGGGCGGCCGACCGCGGCATTCCCTTCGCCGAGGTCTTCGTCAACGCTCCCTTGGCCGAATGCGAGCGCCGGGACCCCAAGCAGCTCTACAAGCGCGCGCGCGCCGGAGAGATCCCGCTCTTCACCGGGATTGACTCGCCCTACGAGGCCCCGCTGGCGCCCGACCTCGAGCTGCGGACCGACGAGGTTCCCGTGGGCGAGTCCGTCGAGAAGCTCGCCGATCTCGCGCTGGCCCTGGCCCGTCCCCCGATCCCGGAAAATGGCGCCGGCGCCGACATCTGACCCTCATGGACATCACGCCCGCCCCCAGCCCGGCCGCAGGCCGCGTCTTCCTCGTTGGCGCCGGGCCGGGTGATCCGGAACTCCTCACCCTGAAGGCCCTGCGCCTCCTCTCGGAGGCCGACGCCGTCGTTTACGACAGTCTCGTGTCGCCCGACGTGCTCGGGAAGACACGGCCGGACTGCGAGCGGGTATTCGCCGGAAAGAAAGCCGGCGTGCCCGGCTGCACCCAGCCGGAGATCGATGCGATGCTCATCGCCCTCGCCCGCCAGGGTAAGCGGGTTGTCCGGCTCAAGGGGGGCGACCCGTTCATATTCGGACGCGGCGGGGAGGAGGCCGCCGCCCTGGTCGCCGCCGGCGTGCCCTTTGAAGTCGTGCCCGGCGTGACGTCGGCCCTCGCGGCGGCGGCCTATGCGGGAATTCCCCTGACCCACCGTTCCCACAGCTCCGCCGTGGTCCTCCTGACAGGCCACGAGGATCCCTCCAAGCCGGATGCCTCCGTGCACTGGGAGGATTTCGCCCGGATCGGCGCGACTCTCTGCATCTACATGGGCATGCGCAACCTCGAGGCGATCGCCGACCGGCTCCTGGCCGGGGGCATGTCCGCGGAGACCCCGGCGGCCCTCGTCCAGTCGGCGACCACAGGTGAACACCGCACCGTCCTGGCCACGCTGGGCACGCTCGCCTCCCGGGCCCGCGAGGAGGGTGTCAAGGCGCCCGCGATGGTTATTGTCGGCGAGGTCGCCGCGCTCTCGCGCGACCTCTCCTGGTTCGAGAATTCCATCACCGCCTCCTGCTCCATTTGACCCCGTGAAAGCAGCCCTGATCGACAACGGCTCGCTCGAGCCCGCCTCCCAGCGCAATCTTCGCGCGGTGGCGGCGGCGATCGGCCGTTCCGCGGGCATTCCGATGGAAGCCGTCTCCTGGAAGCACAGCGACCGGATTCCGGCCGCCGACCTGGACGGCGTTGCCGCCTGGACCGCCGGCCCGTGGATCCGCTCACAGGTCGCCGCCGGCGAGCGGCACTTCACCTTCATCCCCTTCTTCATCAGCTCGCAGGGCGCCGTCGGCTCCGCGCTCCGCGCCGAGGTCGAGGCAGTGGCCGGCGACCTGCCGGACGTCACCGTCCAATTCACCGGAAGCATCGCCGACGACTCCGGGGACAACGCCGCGCCGCTCGCCGAAATTGTCGCCGCCCGCGTGCGGGAGGTGATCGCGGCCGAGGGCCTTCGCTCGCCGGCAGTCATCGTGGTCGACCACGGCGGTCCCTCCCGCGCCTCCGCCGGACTGCGGGACGCGGTCGCCGCCGGGGTGCGCCTTCGCCTGGGTGCTGCCGCCAGCCGGCTGGCCGCGGCCTCGATGGAAACGCCGGAGGGCCCGGAATTCGCGTTCAACCGGCCGCTTTTCGCCGAGCTGCTCGAGAGCCCGGGTTTCGCGGACGGGGACGTCGTGATCGCCCCCCTCTTTCTCTCACCGGGCCGCCACGCGGGCCTGGGCGGCGACCTGTCGACGATCGCCCGCGCCGCGGCGGCGAGACGGCCGGGCCTTCGCTGCCACTTCGCGGAGCTGGTGGGCACCCACCCGCTCGCCGTCGAAATCCTGAGCCGCAGGTTGCGCACCGCCCTGGAAGGCTCCACCCTTTTCTTCAAATGAGCACAAATCCCGGGGACACAACCAAGCCGCTGGACAAGGCCGAGGAGCTGAAGGCCGGCAGCAATTTCCTTCGCGGAAACATCGATGCGGAACTGCGGGACACGGTCTCCGGGACCGTCACCGAAGACAGCGCCAAGCTCATGAAATTCCACGGCGTCTATCCCCAGGACGACCGCGACCTGCGCGCCCAGCGCCGGAAGGAGGGCAAGGAGAAGGCGTTCATCTTCATGGCGCGGATCCGCGTCCCCGGAGGGGTCTGCACCCCCGCCCAGTGGCTGGCCCTGGACGCTCTCTCCGACTCCCACGCCAACGGCACCCTGAAGCTGACAAACCGGCAGGCTTTTCAGCTCCACGGCGTCATCAAGGGAAAGCTCCGGGCCGGGGTGAAGGAGATCAACCGGATGCTGCTGACGACAATCGCCGCCTGCGGCGACGTCGTGCGCAACGTCATGTGCAATCCCAATCCCGACCAGTCCGAGCTGCACGCCGAGACCCTGGCCGCGGCCCGGGCGCTCAGCGACCACCTGACCCCGCGGACAAAGGCCTACCACGAGATATGGATCGACGGGGAACTGGCCGCCGGCGGCGAGCCGGACGTCGAGCCCATCTACGGGAAGACCTACCTCCCGCGAAAGTTCAAGATCGTCGTCGCGGTCCCCCCGAGCAACGACGTGGACATCTTCGGCCAGGACCTCGGGTTCATCGCGGTGCCCAACGAGAACGCGGGCCCCGGCGAGCCGAGGCTGGCCGGGTTCAACATAACCGTCGGCGGGGGCCTCGGGATGAGCCACAACCAGGTCGAGACCTTTCCCCGCGTCGCCGACGTCCTGGGATTCTGCCGACCCGACCAATTGGCGGACATCGCCGAGAAGATCGTCATGGTCCAGCGCGACTACGGCGACCGGACCGACCGCAAGCACGCCCGGCTCAAGTACACGATCGCCGACCGCGGCCTCGCCTGGTTCCGGACCGAGCTGCAGAGCCGGCTTGGTTACGAACTGGCCACGCCGCGGCGCTTCGAGTTCACCCACACCGGGGATCGCTACGGCTGGGTGGACGGGATCGGCGGGGCCTCCCACTACACGCTCTTCATCGAGAACGGCCGCGTGAAGGACACGCCCGGGTACGCCATGAAGACGGGGCTTCGCGAGATCGCCAAGGTGCACCGGGGAGATTTCCGGCTCACGCCCAACCAGCACCTCATGATCGCCGGGGTGACGCCGGCCGAGCGCCCGCGGATCGAGGAACTCCTCCGCGTCCACAAGCTGGACCGGGCGAACAACGCGACCGGACTTAGACTGGGCTCGATGGCCTGCGTGGCGCTGCCGACCTGCGGGCTGGCGCTCGCGGAAAGCGAGCGCTACCTCCCCGACCTGATCACCGAGCTCGACACGGAGGTCGAGGCGGCGGGCCTGCGGGACGACGGCATCATCATCCGGATGACCGGCTGCCCGAACGGCTGCGGCCGGCCCTACCTGGCGGAGATTGCCTTCGTGGGACGGGCGCCCGGCAAGTACAACGTCTACCTTGGCGCGGCTTTCAACGGCTCCCGCATGAACGCGCTCTACCGCCCGTCGGTCCCCTCCGCGGAGCTGGCGCCCCTGCTTCGCCCGATCCTGCGGCGCTACGCTGTCGAGCGGAATGCCGGGGAGCGCTTCGGCGACTTCGTGATCCGGGCCGGTTACGTGAAGCCGACCGGGACGCCGATCGACTTCCACGAGCCGGACAAGGTCGCCGGCACCCAGATCTAAAAAAATGTGGCGGGCCGCCTACCCCTAGGCGGCCCGCCTTAGCTTTCTTGTTCTACCCCAAAATCTCCCCCGCTAGGCGGGTGAGAGAAGCTGACGGTATAGACGCCGGATTTCCAAAAAGGTTCCCTTCGACTAGGGCGACTTATACCTGGGGGTGCCGGCGATGACGCTTCCGGGGGGGATGAAGGGCACCGTTGCGATGATGGGGCGGGCCGTGCCCGAGCCCAGTGCGGGGGCGGCGGCCTCGATAAGGGTTGGCATGATGTTGGTCACCAGGATGCCCGGGGTGGTGACGTGGGCCTGCCACAGCAGGACCGTCCTGTGGTTTTTCCACGCGTTGTAGTCGAAGGCCATCACCTTCAGGAAGCGCTGCGGGCGCCGTTCATTCGTGAGGATCTCCGACATCCAGGCGGAGGGGTGATTCGTGCTGCGGGCATCCAGCTTGTCCCCGGCCACCATGGAAAGCATGTCGGCCTCATTCTGCACGACCGCCAGCTTTCCCCGGCCCACAAGGATCGGGAGGATGCGGCCCCAGGTGTAGCTGATGATCAGCGAGGGAGGTGTCTTCGCCGTCGCCGGCAGATAGCCCTGTTCCGCCAGCGCCCGGGTAAAGATCTCCTCGATTTCCGCCTCCGGAGGCGGGGGCGGGACCTTGCGCCGGAAGATCCCTCCGAGTTCCTGGTAGCCCCCGGGCACAGGGAGGTAATAGGCGGGCTTCTCCCGGGTCGGCTTCGGGACGTTTTCCCCCATCGGGGTCATGTCGACCACAACGTCAGCCCTGATCTCGATGGCGGCGGCGGGGGTGGCCGCCACCAGCGCGGTGAGACC
Source organism: uncultured Opitutaceae bacterium (assembly GCA_903891325.1). Taxonomy (GTDB): domain Bacteria; phylum Verrucomicrobiota; class Verrucomicrobiia; order Opitutales; family Opitutaceae; genus Palsa-1447. Next base: position 109,375 of record CAITEC010000029.1, on the reverse strand, counting down.
GATGAGGCCGGCGCCAAACAGCGCGGCGGCGGATGCTTGCGTGGATTTTGATTTCATGGGGTAACGAGGGCGATCGGCTTACTTCGGGGTTGGGAGCACGCCTCCGCCGTCCTTCGCGGGGGTGGCATCCCAAATCCTTTGCTGTGCGGGCGTGAGAAGGGATCGAATGTCCCGGAACATCCCGAGACGCACGGACTTTGCCTGGGACACCAGCGCGGGCATCTGGCACTCCATCAGGTGCTCCGTTCCCGACAGGTAGACCTTGAGAAGCGGCCACCGCTGCGACTCGGCCAGTCCGACGAGCCGGTCCAGGCGATCGAGCTGGCTCCAGGGACTCATCCCCATGAGCCCGCCGCCGAAGCTGGCGGGAATCAGGTTGAACTGCACCCGCTGGCCGGGGCTGAGCAGGATTCGAACCCGGTTCAAGGTGCCCCGGTGCAATCGGATCAGGTCGCGCTGGGAAGGACTCCGGCCCAGGGCCGCCCTGTCCCGATCCTCCTGCATGTAGAGGATCCCAATGGCGACCATCTGGCTTTCGGAGATCCCAATATCCTCCCGCAGCTCGAGAACCTTGCCGTAGGCCGCGGGCGAAAGTCCGTAAGGCCTGCTCGCAGCCCCGATTCCACCGACAATAATCCCGTCGCTCGACTCGGGAGCGGGGACCGGAAGGGGAACGGCCAGCCTGTGGGTGGTCAATACAGGCGTGATCGGGTTGTTCGGTGCCGGCCTCATTCCCACGCCTGAACCTGCAGCAGCCACGGCCGGCTTGGCCGCCCCATTCAACGCCAACGGAGCCGCACGCATGGGAAACGGTGCCGGGCGCGATGGCACGACCTCAACCCGGGCCGAGCCGGCGACAGGCTTCGGCAACAGGGGCTGCGCGATCGGGCGCGCGGCCGGGGGCACGGTCGCCCGTGAAACAGCGGGAGGTTGGGTGCCGGTTTGCGGAATCGCCTCCGCGACCGCGGCGATCGCCGGCTCGCCCGCCGCCAGCACTGCGGAGTGGGGATTCGAAAGGCAGCAGACCGCGAGGGCCAGCAGAAGGACCAGCGCGGGCGCCGACCAGCGCCGCCCGGGCCTGAACTCCATAATCATGCTGAGGCGCGCCCGCAGTTCCGCCGGGGAATCCAGCACGCCAACGCCACCGGGCAGGACGGGGGTGTCCGCGCAGCCCTCGAGAAGCTGGATGATCGTCTCGCCGTAACTCCGGCTGCGGCCGCCGCCGACCGCCTCCAGCACCGCGGCGTCGCAGGCGCATTCGCGGTCGGCGCGCCAGCGGGCAAAGCCGACCCAGACCAGGGGATTGAACCAGTGGATCGCCTGAAGACCGGTCGTCAGCCAATTGACGAGCAGGTCGCCGCGCTTCAGATGGGCCAATTCATGCAGGAAGACGAAGCGGACCTCCTCCCGGCCGAACCGACCCATGAATCCCAGGGGGAGCACGAGCCTGGGCCGGATCGCGCCGAAAAGCACCGGGCTGCCGACCGCGCCACTCTCAAGGACGGCGGGGCGGGCGCGAAGCCCGAGGCTGAGGGCGCACTCGTCGAGCAGACCACAGACGGCGGGGTCGGTCAGCCGGGCCGCACCCGCCAGGCGACGCCGCCAGCGAATTGCCCGAATGATCACCTGGACGGTGAAGACGCCAAATCCCGCGAGCCAGATCGTCCCCCAGAGGGAGGCGGACCTGAAGAGGCCGGGGAAAAGCGGCGCTTCAGCGCGAGCGGCCCGTGCCCCGACCGCCGGCAACGCACCCCCGTCGGCTTCCCACGCTTCCACCGGCGCAGGGGCCGCCGCCCGGGGACCATCGTCCGGGAGACGGCCCAGCGCAGGGCCCGCATCCTCCGCCGAGACGCGGGGCAGGGAAAACAGGTTGAAGATGCTCACCCGGCTCTCGGCCGAGAAGGGCAGCGCCATGCGGGCGAAAAGAAGCACCCAGAGCGCGCAGCGCCAGCGGGGCGAAAGCCACTTCCTGAAAACAGCCTGCGCCGCCATTATCACCACCACCACGACAGCAGCCTGCCCGGAGAGCCGTGCCAGGACCGGAAGCAGGAGTCCCGGATTCACGGCTTCCTCCCTTTTCCAGCCGACTCGGCCTCGTGCAGGAGGCGCCGCAGTTCGTCAGCGCCCTTCTTGCTCAATTTGTACCGGCCGACGAAGTGGGCCAGCATCGGCTCGATCGCCCCTTCAAAGACCCGGTCGAGAAACGAGTCGCTTGCAGCCGCGACGCAGTCGCTCTCCGTCGCCAGCGGGAAATAGAGATAAACCCGGCCGTGGGCGCGGTAGCCCAGCGCCTTCTTGGCGACCAGACGGGCCAGCAGCGCCCGCACCGTCTTCGGGTGCCACTTTTGCCCGGTCGCGTTCAAGTGCTCGATCACCTCGAAGGCGCTGATGGGACCGGCCGCCTGCCAGACGACCTGCATCAGTTCCCACTCCGTATCCGTGACTCGCGGCGCTGTTTTCATTTCTTTATTTGTAATCCTATGACTATGGTTGTAGTCTTTTGGGTCAAGTAAAATATTTTTCCGGGTTGTGATCCTGAAGGGGTTGACCCCCGCCCCACCGAAAATACATTCGGCGACCATAAATCTGCCTTTGACCGAGGCCGAGCGGGTGGCACAACAATACGCAGATGAAGCGGTTACCCCTCGCATTTCTGGCGGTCCTTCTGTCGGCGACTCCGCGAGTCCGGGCGGAACCGCTGCCCGCATCCCTTTTTGCCCGCAAATCGGCGTGCTCGGGAATGCGGATTTCGCCCGACGGAAAGTACGTCGGCTTTGTCGGCGGGGTTGGACCGCAAGGGGCCCATCACGTCCTGATTTTCCTGAATCTCAGCACGGGAAAGACCTCATACGTTGAGGCTCCCCTTATCAAGGCGACCCCATTTGAGACCGAATCAGAGGTCGCTGACTTCGTCTGGCTAAACAGCAATCGCGTCGTGCTCATCTGCGAGCACCCGGATGGCGGGACTGATGGCCTGGCTGCGGTCGACAGGGATGGCACCCATTGGTGGACGTTCCCCGAGTTGACGAACGTCATTGGCCGCTCCGGAGAATCCGACTCATTCACCACCCAAATCGGTTCAACCGCGTATGAAATCGATACAGAGCCCAACCGGCTCCGTAAATTCGATGAGAGCCGGGTGACTGCGAACGGCCGGGATTACATTCCATTGACCGACACCAGTGAGGCTGTGAGCGGCTGGATCGCGGGCCAGGACGGAAAAGTGCGCGTCGGCTACCTGATCGACAATGGCTGGGACACCAGGGCGTTCTATCGCCGCGACGAAAATTCTCCATGGATCCGATTGCACGACTTTGCCTGTCACGGGATAGGACCAGTCCCCATGGTGGTTGATTGGGATGACCGGACCGCCTATGCGCCAATCCTTACAGTCCACGGGACTTGGGGAGTCGGCACGTACGATCTCGCCACGCAAAAACGGGGGCCGGTCATCGCCTCGGATCCCGTCTACGACATCCTTTCGCCGACCGATACATTCAACGGGCGGGGTTATTTGGTGTACTCGAGGAAAAAGGAGAAACTGATCGGAATTGTGTATCCAACTCAGTATTGGCGGACCGCATGGTTTGATTCCAATATGATCAGGGTTCAGGAGGATGTGGACCGTGCGCTTCCCGACGGCCATAACGCAGTGATCGGTCTTTCGGCCGATGACAATGTGGGCCTTATCGAGTCGTGGTCGGATCGGCACCCGGCGATTTTTTACCTCCTGGATCTGCCCACCCACAGGCTGCGCAAGATAATGAATTCCGCGCCGTGGATTGACGCCTCGCTCATGGCGCGGACATTTCCGCTCTCATTCCGAACCCGCGACGGCTTATTAGCCCACGGGTATGTCGCGCTTCCCCACGGTTTACCCCAGAAGGGTCTGCCCCTCATCGTGCTATCGAGATCCGGTTTCAGCTTTACGCGGGCCACCTTTGGCTATGACGGCCTTGTCCAGTTCATCGCCAGCCGGGGCTATGCCGTCCTAGAGGTAAACCCGCGCGGATCCCCGGGCTACGGCAAGACGTTTCTTGATGCCGGGCGCGGCCAAATGGGGACGGGAGTCCAGGCTGATATAGCCGATGGAGTGGCATGGGCCAAGAAGGCGGGAATCGCAGATCCCCGCCGAATTGCGTTTCTTGGATACGGTATCGGCGGGTACTCCGCCTTGGATGCGGTTGTCCGCGAACCGGACACCTACCGGTGCGCAGTAAGCGTATCCGGGGTCAGCAATTGGGAATCGCTGCTAAGGCACCTTGAGATAGATAATCTCGACACCAGGTTCCTGCGATTGGAGGTGGGTGATGCGTTGAGTGAGGGCAATCGTCTGCGGGATATTTCCCCCATCAACCATGTGGACCGTATCAAGGTTCCTGTGCTTGTGGCCTACCGCGAGTCGGACGATGAATATATGCGCGATCAGTCGAAGGATTTTGCGGCGGCCCTGAAAGACCGCGGTGCGGCCTGCAAGGTGACGGTCCTTCGAAGTACGAAGTCCGGAGCCGATCAATTCAACCAGACCGTCGAATTCTTCACCGAACTCGAGTCCTTCCTCGCTGCCAACATGAAATGACGGCAGCGAAGCGGCAGTTTCCGGGGCCTATGCGTCGGCCGAGAAGCTGACCTTGAAGTCGGTGATCAGGCCCATCATGCGGCCGTGGGCGCCCTCGTGCACCTTCCCGGGCTGGCGCATGAAGGCCATGGCGTCGTCGAGCTCCTGCTGGGACTGGAAGTCGATGATCGCCTGGAAGCGCGGGAGGGCGGGAAAACTCGCGGCGTCGGTGACCCGGAGGATCCGGTAGCCCCGGAGCCTTCTCCCGGACTTCATCTCGTCCAGGAACCCCCTGACTGCCGCGACCACGGTCGCTTCCTCGGCGCCGGGGCGGGCCGAAAAGAAAACGTTGTAGGCAATCACGGCGGCCGGGGTGCTTTGCGGCTAATTCCTGCGGTAGGCCATCACGTTCAGCTCCGGCACCGCATTGGAGATCCTCACCGGCTCGTCGCAGCCCGGCAACCACACGTCGTCGCCGACCTGATCGGCCGACGACTTGATCACAACGGAGTCGAAACCCCGGGCAACGGCCTCCCTTACAAAGCGGGGAAAATTGAGATAGGCCCAGGTCGCCTTGTTCGCCTGCGCCGGGGCCACCTTCAGGGTTATCGACATGTTGATTGAGGTCGGAACCAGCACGGTGCCCGTGGGGGGCGCCGGCTGCGGTCCCTTCCTGGCGTAGAAACGCATCCGTTTTTCCCCCGCGCGAAGGCCCTTCGTCCCATCCCAGTCGAAAAGGAGCAGGGTCACGACGGGGTTTTGGCGCAGCAGCACCAGGGGCTGGGGAACCTGCCTCACGGGCACGGCGATTCCGTGCGCCTGGGTTAGGATCACGATCAGGTTGGCTCCCTGCTTCCGTGCGAAGTCGGGCATTCCATCAAGCGTCGTCGAGAGGTTCGCGCTGACCTGGGGAACGTCGCTTTCCGCAATGGTCAGGCCGCTCAGGTTCATCTGGGCGTAGATCACGTACTTTGCCTCCGCCGGGACCGTGTTCACCAGGAACCGCACCTCCGAGGCGGCGAGGAGCACAGGGACAAAAAACAACGCGAGCGCCGCCGCGGCGACCAGGCGCCGGGGCCGCGGGGCGGATTCCGTGAATAGGCGTGCGGATGTCATCAGGGGGATTGCGCCACGTGACACGGGGGATGCCCCGGTGCGCACCGCAATCCTGAATGGCAGCCCGGCGCGCGGCCAACCAATTCTGACCTGCCAGCGGCCCGCCCAGTACAGCGTTGCATTTTTTGGCACAGTCCGACTAGTTTCCTGTCGGAGAACGCAACGAGCGGAATCCCAGGCAACCCCCAACACACCATGTGGCAAAAACTTAAAGAACAGCTCCCGGCCATTATTCTCACCGTCGTCCTCCTGTTTGCCGTTGGGTTTTGGATCCACCGCCAGACGATCGCGGAGATGACCATCCAGCAGGACGCCGCCCTCGCCCCCCTGCGCGAGCAAAACGAGGCGCTCAAGGCCTCCGCCGAGGAGAATCGCCGCCAGATCGAAGCCACGACCCAACTCCTCAAGGACGCGATTTCCAAGCGCGAGGCCGACCTGTTCCGGACCGACGAGGAGGTCGACAAGCTCAACACCCAGCGGATGGACGCCCTGGCCGAGGCGATCGCCAAGAAGGTCCAGCCCTATAACCCGCTGCCCAAGACGCCCGAGGAGGCCGCCCGCATGCAGAACGAGCAGGTCGACAAGGTCTCCTCGCGGATGGCCGAGAAGATCCAGCCGATCCTCACCCAGATGGCCAGCGACCAGCACCTGACCCGCGACTCGATCATGGCCTACAGCCAGAAGATCACCGACCAGGTCGGCGTCGTGCTGACCTCGGAGTTGGCAAAGAACCAGGTGCTCAACAACAACCTGCGCGCCACCCAGGGCGTCGCCGAGGACTCGCTCGCCCTCTCCCACGAGGTCACCGCCCTTTATCTCAGCTCGTTCAAGGATCAGGGCCTGATCACCCGGCTGCTCGCCCTTCCGGCGAATGTCGTGAAGGACGCGGCCAGCCTCAGCATCGTGAACAGCAGCGACCGCAAGAGGATCGAGCAGGACCTGGTCAACAAGATGAACGACATCCAGTCCCGCCTGGAGAAGATCCAGTCGTCATCGCCGAAGAACTGACCCGATCGCGGCTCAACCGCTATTGATCATCGAGGAAACCGAGCTGCGGGCCTCTCCCGAGGAACTCTTTGCGTTCCTGCGGGACCGCCCCGGGAGCTTCCTCCTCGACAGCGCGCAGTCGTCGGGGGGCCTCGGGACCCACTCCTACATCGGGTTCGACCCCTTCCTGGAGTTTCGGGCGTCGGGGACGGCTATCACGATAACCCAGGGCTCCGCCACGGAGACCCTGAGCGGCGATCCTCTCGACGCCCTGAGGCCGCTCCTCGCGCGCCACCGCTGTCCGCCGGGCTCCCCGCTGCCCTTCTCCGGGGGCGCCGTGGGGTATGTCTCGTACGAGCTTTGCGCACTTCTCGACCGGATTCCGCGCGCGCGAAGCGGCGGGCTTTCCATTCCGGACGTTGCGCTCGATTTCCACGACGGCGTGCTGGCCCACGACCTGCGGACGGGGCGCTGGTCGATCGTGGCCAATCCAGTCGCCGGCCGTTCCGCCGACGAGATCCTGGGCCGGATGCGGGCGGTCATCGCCGCATTCCGGGCCGCTCCGCCGCCCGCGGGCCTGCCCCGCCGGATCCCGGCGCCGGGGACGGAGCCGACCTCGAATTTCTCAAAGGCGGAATATCTTCAGTGCATCGGGAGGATCAAGGACTACATCCGTTCCGGCGACGTCTACCAGGTGAACCTCAGCCAGCGTTTCGAGGCGCCCCTCGCCTGCCATCCCTACGCCCTGTACCGCCGGCTGCGCTCGCTGAGCCCGGCGCCCTTCGCCTGCTACCTCAACCACGGCGACCTCCAGGTAGCCGGGAGTTCCCCCGAGCGCTTCCTGCGAATCCGGGAGCGCCGGATCGAGACCCGGCCGATCAAGGGGACCCGGCCGCGCGGGGCCACGCCCGCCGAGGACGCCCGCCTGGCAGCTGAGCTCATGGCCAGCGAGAAGGACCGCGCCGAGCTGCTCATGATCGTCGACCTTGAGCGAAACGACCTGGGCCGGGTCTGCGATTACGGCACGGTCGCAGTCGACGAGATTTTCCGGCTGGAGACCCACCCGACCGTCCACCACCTCGTCGCCTCGGTGTCCGGAAAAATCCGGCCGAACTTCGATGTCCTCGATTGCATCCGTGCGCTGTTTCCCGGGGGATCAATCACCGGAGCGCCGAAAATCCGGGCGATGCAGATCATCGACGAGATCGAGACCCGCCGCCGCGACCTGTACACCGGGGCGATCGGCTACCTCGGCTTCGACGGGAATTGCGACCTGAACATCGCCATACGCACGATCTCCTGCGCGGGCGGGCGCGCCTATTACCACGCCGGTGGCGGCATCGTCTGGGATTCCGACCCGGAGGCCGAATACCAGGAGACCCTCGACAAGGCTCGCGCCATGCGCCAGGCCCTGGCAGAAGCCTGCTGAGCAATCCCGACCGACGCATGAACGAGATCCAGGAACACGTCTGCCTGAACGGCCGCCTCGTCCACCGCGACCGGGCAAGGATTTCCCCGCTCGGCGAGGGCTTCATGTTCGGCCGCGGGCTCTTTGAGACGGTCAAGGTGCTCGCGGGCCGGCCCCTTTTCCTCGGCGACCACCTCGGGCGGCTCGGGCGCAGCGCCGGGCCCCTGGGCCTGGCGGCCGACCCGGGAAAAATCGAGGCCCGCTGCCGGCGCGTGATCTCGGCCAACCGGCTGCGCGGCGGAAACCTCAAGATCGTGCTCTTCCAGGACACCCGGGGGACCGGCGAGCTGATCATCGCCAGGAAGGGCCACTACCCGGAGGCGCGCTACGCCCGGGGCTTCCGGCTCATGACGATTGCCGACGAGCGCGCGGCGGGCTCCGTGGCGCAGTTCAAGACCCTGAACTACCTGGCGAACAGCCTGGCCCGCCGCCGCGCGCACGCGGCCGGCTTCGACGAGGCGCTCTTCGTCGGGGCGGGCGGCCGGGTCCTCGAGGGCTCCGGCAGCAGTGTATTCGCCGTCGAGGCGGGGCGCGTCCTCACGCCGCCGCTCGGGCGGGGCATTCTTCCCGGGGTGGCGCGCGCCCGGGCGCTCGGGCTCCTGGGGAGCGGAAGGTCCCGGGCAACCGCCCTTACCCTCGACCGGCTGCTGGGCGCCGACGAGGTGTTCGTCACCAACGCCCTGCTCGGCGTGATGCCGGTTTCCCGCGTGGACGGCCGCCGCTACAACCTGCGGCGCAACCCGGTGACCCGCTCCCTCCAGGCGGCCTACAGGGAGGCGGAGTCGGCCGAGTCGTGCCAGGCGAGAACCCGGCGGGCCAGGAATTCCAGCGCCGGGACCTGATCGTTCAGGCAGGGAATCTGGTGGAACGACTCGCCGCCGGCCTTCAGGAAGGTCTCGCGCCCGGCGATGGCGATCTCCTCCAGGGTTTCCAGGCAGTCGGTGACAAAGGAAGGGCAGATCACCAGGAGCTTTTTCACGCCGGCCGCCGGGAGGCGCTGGAACTCGTGGTCGGTGAAGGGCTCAAGCCAGGGCTCCCCGCGGAGCCGGGACTGGAAGGAGACGGACCACTTTCCCGCCGGCAGCGCCGCGCGGCGGGCCAGGGCCCGCGCGGTCGCGTAAACCTGCGCCCGGTAGCAGGTGGCATGGGCCGGGGAACTGCGGGTGCAGCAGTCCTCGAAGCGGGTGCAGTGGATGCCCGAGCTGTCCGCCTTCCGCATGTGGCTGACCGGAAGCCCGTGGAAGCTGAAGAGCACGTGGTCGTGCGGTTTCGCGAAGTCGGCCGCTGAAACGGCGTAGAGCGCCTCGATGTAGTCGGGGTCCGAGTGGAAGGGCTGGACGCAGGTCACGCGCATCCCGGGCGCCTGCCGGGCGATCTCCTCGTAGGCGCGGGCCACGACCGTCTCCCATGAGGACATCGCGTAATGGGGGTACTGGGGAAAAAGGAGAACCTCCTCGATGCCGTCGGCCGCGAGCCGGGCGACCTCGCCGGCGATCGACGGGCTGCCGTAGCGCATGGCCAGGTAGATGGGAACCTCCGGGCCGATCATCGCCGCAAGCCGGTCGCGCACGCTGCGCGAAATCCGGACCATCGGCGAACCCTCCTTCGTCCAGATGGTGGCGTAGGCCCGGGCCGAGCGTTTCGGCCGCGTCCTGAGGATGACCCCTTCCAGAAGCAGCCAGCGCAGGGGGGCGGCCATGTCCAGCACGCGCTCGTCACCCAGGAATTCGCGCAGGTAGCGCCGGACATCGGGGACCGAGGGCGAGTCGGGGGATCCCAGGTTGCAGAGGAGGACGGCGCGCTTGGGCATGGTGGGTGGGGACGTCAGGCGGGCCGAAAGGAGGTTTCGATGAGCTGCTCGGCCGCATGCCGCTCGATCGCAAGCCCGATCAGGCGCTCGATCAGCTCGCCGTAGGGAATGCCGGTCGCCTCCCAGAGCTTCGGGTACATGCTGACCTTCGTGAAGCCGGGTATCGTGTTGATCTCATTCACCAGGATCCGGCCTTCCGCAGTGACAAAGAAGTCGACGCGGGCCAGCCCGGCGCACTCCAGGGCCAGGAAGGTCCTCACGGCGAGCCTGCGGACCTCCTCGGCGACGGCGGGCGGGAGCGGGGCCGGGATGCGCAGGGCCGCCCCGTTCTCGTCGAGGTACTTCGCCTCGTAGGAATAGAAATCGTGGCTGGGAACGATCTCCCCCGGGACCGACGCGATGGGATCCTCGTTGCCCAGGACGGCGACCTCGATCTCGCGCCCGCGGACAAACTCCTCGGCGATCAGCTTCGAATCGTAGCGGAGGGCCTCGTCGCGGGCGCGCTCCCACTCGGCCGCGTTGCGCACCTTGCTGACGCCCACCGAGGAGCCGGAATTGGCCGGCTTCACAAAGAAGGGTTCGCCGAGCTCCGCGGCGAGGGCGGCAAAGCCCGACTCCGCCGCCGTGCGGCGGTTGAGGGTCACAAAGCGGGCGACCGGTATGCCCGAGTCCCTGAGGAGGCGCTTGGCGACATCCTTGTCCATCCCGACCGCCGAACCCAGGACGCCGGGCCCGACAAAGGGGATCCCCGCAAGCTTCAGGAAGCCCTGGACAGTGCCATCCTCGCCGTAGGTGCCGTGCAGGAGCGGGATGGCAACGTCGATCGGGGGCAGCCGCCGGGACGTGCCCGACTCGGTGACCGCTCCCCCGGACTCGCCCGGCGCAAAGGCGAGCGCGGCTCCGCCCCCTCCCGCCGGCAGCTCCGCGGTCGGGGAAGTCGCGGCCCGGAGCCGCGCGGGGTCGCCGACAATCCAGCGGCCGGCCTTGTCTATCCCGATCAGCACGACCTCGTACTTCGACTTGTCGATCGCCTCAAAGACGTTGCGCGCGGACTGGATGGAGACCTCATGCTCCACCGATTTGCCGCCGAAGAGTATTCCCACGCGTTTTTTCACCAATCGACGAAGAGGGAATGGATTTCGCCGAAGGTCAATTGCGCATCCGGCCCCTAGGGCGTCCCGGACGGCGGCGCCGGGGGCGGCAGGTTCCCCTTCCCGGAGACCCGCTCGACCACGCAGAAGATCAGGGGGATGAAGAAAATCGCCACGACGCTGGCCGCGACCATGCCCCCGATCACCGCGGTGCCCATCACGCGCCGCGCGACCGCACCGGAACCGCTCGCAACCCAGAGGGGAACGCAGCCGACGATGAAGGCAAAGGAGGTCATCAGGATGGGGCGCAGCCGCAGCCGGGCGCCCTCGAGGGCCGCCTCGACCAGCGGCACGCCGTGCTCAAAGCGGGTCCGCGCGAACTCGACGATCAGCACGGCATTCTTCGCCGCCAGCCCGATCAGCATCACCAGGCCGATCTGGGCGAAGACGTTATTCTCCAGGCCCCGCAACGACAGCGCGAGATAGGCCCCGAAGACGGCGATCGGCACGCTGAGCAGGACGCTGAAGGGCAGCGACCAGCTCTCGTAGAGGGCGGCCAGGATCAGGAAGACGAAGAGAAGCGAGAGGCTGAAGATCGCCAGCGGGGGCACGCCCTCCTCGGCCTTCTTCTCCTGGTAGGACATGTCCTTGTAGTCGTAGCCCATCTCCGGCGGCATGGTCTCCCGGAAAACCTCCTCGAGGGCCTCCCGCGCCTGGTCGGAGCTGTATCCGGGCGCGGCCGCGGCGTTGATCTGCGCGCTGCGGTACAGGTTGTAGCGCATGGTGAATTCCGGCCCCAGCCGGTGCTCGACAGTCGTGAAGGCGGTCAGCGGCACCATCGCGCCGGCCTTGTTGCGGACGTAGAATTCCCCGAGCGACTGGGTGTCCTTCCGGTACTGGGAGTCGGCCTCCACGTAGACCTGCCACTGGCGGCCGAAGCGGTTGAAGTAATTCACCAGGATCCCGCCCATGTAGCACTGGAGCGCCTGGTAGACGTCCTGGATTGCGACCCCCTGCTTGAGCACCTTGTCCCGATCCACGTTGATGAAGACCTGGGGAACCGAGGGCAGGAAGCTGGTGGAAACCTGCTGGGGGTTCAGCTCGGGGCGCTTCCTGGCCGCGTCCACGAACTTGTTCACGTTCGCCGCCAGGAAGGGGATATCTTTCCCGGCCCGGTCCTCCAGGACGAAGGTGACACCGCCCGCGGTCCCCACCCCGGGGATGGCCGGCGGGGAAAACGAGAAGGCCCGCCCGTCGGGGATTTTTCCCAGCTCGCGGTTCAGGTGGGCGATGATCGCCGCGTACTTCTCCTGCGGGGTCTCCCGCTCGGACCAGGGCTTGAAGGTGACGAAATAAAACGCGCTGTAGGTGTTGTAGACGGTGCTCAGGAGGCTGAACCCGATGACCGAGGTGTAGGTCTGGACGCCCGGCGTGTTCCGGATCACCTCCTCGACCTCGCGGGAGGCCACGGCGGTTCGTTGCAGCGAGGAGGCGTTCGGAAGCTGAAGCCCGACGTACACGTAGCCCTGGTCCTCGTCGGGAAGGAAACCGGTGTGCAGGTCCTTTCCAAGGAGGCCGGCGCCCAGCGCGAACGCGGCCAGGGCCAGGATTCCAAGAACGCCCTTTCGAATCAGGAAGCGCGATGTCCCGACGTAGCCGACATTGACCCGCTTGAACATCCGGTTGAACCAGAGGAAGAAGATGCCGAGCGGTCCCCGGGTTTCCCGGCGGGGCCTGAGGATCAGGGCGCAAAGGGCCGGGCTCAGCGAGAGGGCGTTGAAGGCCGATATGATCACCGAGATCGCGATCGTCAGCGCAAACTGCTGGTAGAGCCGGCCGGTGATCCCGGGGATGAACGCGGTCGGGATGAAGACCGCCGCGAGGATGATGGCGATCGCCATGACCGGGCCGGAGACCTCGTGCATCGCCTTGAGCGTCGCGTCACGCGGGCTCATCCCCTCGTCGATATGGTGCTCGACGGCCTCGACAACGATGATCGCATCGTCAACGACCAGCCCGATCGCCAGGACCAGCCCGAAAAGCGAGAGGGTGTTGATCGAAAAGCCGAAAAGCGGGAAGAACGCGAAGGTGCCGATGAGGGAGACGGGGACCGCGAGCATGGGGATCAGGGTCGCCCTCCATCCCTGCAGGAAGATGAACACGACGAGGATGACCAGGATCAGCGCCTGCCAAAGCGTGTGGCTGATCTCGACCATGCCCTCGGAAACCGCGCGGGTCGTGTCCAGGGCGACCGTGTACTCGAGGTCCTGGGGGAAGCGCTTGCTCAGGCGCGCCATGGCCTCCTTCACGCCCTTGGCCGCGTCCAGGGCGTTGGAGCCGGGAAGCTGGTAGACGGGCACAAGCGCAGCGGCTCCGCCGTTGAGCCGGCCGATCACGTTGTAGATCTGCGCCCCGAGCTCCACCCGGGCCACGTCATGCAGCCGGACAACCGAGCCGTCCGGATTCTCGCGGATGACGATCGCGCCAAACTCCTCCGGCGTCGACAGCCGGCCCTGCGCCCTGACCGAGTAGGTGAATTCCTGGCCGGCCGGCGCCGGCTCGGCGCCGATCTGCCCGGCGGGATTGACCGTGTTCTGGTGCTGGATCGCCGAGACCACGTCGGCCACCGTCAGGCCAAGCTTCGCGAGCTGGTCGGGCTTGACCCAGTAGCGCATCGCATACTGGCCGGCGCCGAAGACGGTGGCGCTGGCGATCCCGGGCACGCGGGTGAGCTGGTCGTTGATGTTGATGTAGGCGTAGTTCGCCAGGAAGGTGCTGTCGAAGGTCCCGTGCGGCGAATAGAGCGCCAGGAGCATCAGCGGGGCGGTGAGCGCCTTCTGGACGGTCACCCCATAGTTCGTGACGTCGGTTGGGAGCTGGGGACCGGCCTGGGTCACGCGCGCCTGGGAGAGGATCAGGTCGGTGTTCGGGTCGGTGTTGATGTCGAAATTGGGCACCAGCCGGAACGACCCGTCGCTCGCGTTGATCGAGTACATGTAGTTCATGTTGTCGACCCCGTTGAGCTGCTGCTCGATGGGCGTTGCCACCGACTGTTCCACCGTCTGGCTGTCGGCCCCGACGAAGGTCGAGGTGATCCGCAGCTCAGGGGGAACGATCTTCGGGAACTGGGCGATCGGGAGCCCGAGGATGCTGACAAGCCCGACGATAACGGTGATGATCGCGATCACCATCGCGACAATGGGCCGGTTTATGAAAAATTTGGACATGGTGGCGGCAGGTTGCTTTTTAGCCGGTCGCCCTCAGCGGGCCGGGGCGAAGGGATGGGGAACCACGAGGAGCCCCTCGCGGACCTTCTGGATGCCATCGGCGACAACCCGGTCGCCCGGCTTGAGCCCCGACGCGACGATCCACTGGTCGCCGACCCGCTCGCCGACCTTCACTGTGCGAATGTGCGCATGGTCCGCCTCGTCCACTGTCACCACCTGGTAGGATCCCTGGAGCTCGTTCACGGCGCGCTGGGGAACAAGGAGGGCCCCCTTCTCCACCCGGATGACCGCGCTCACCCGCGCGAACTGGCCGGGCCGAAGCAGGAAGTCGGGGTTGGGAAACACACCGGCCACCCGCAGGGTGCCCGTTCCGGGGTCAACCTCCCGGTCGATCGCGAAGATGCTTCCCTTCAGCGGATAGGCGCTCCCGTCCGTGAGGATCAGCTCGAGCGATATCCCGCCCGGAAAGCGCGGCTGGCCGGGCCTGGGCTGCATGAAGTCCAGATAGTTGCGCTCGCTGATCGGGAAATAAACCTTGATCGGGTCGACCGTTGATACGGTGGCCAGCACCCCGGAGGACGGCCCCACCAGGTCGCCGATCTGGGAGGTCGCGATCCCCGCGATCCCGTCGATCGGCGAGGTGATCCGCGTGAAATCCAGGTTGAGCCGCGCCTGATCGAGCGCGGCCTGGCCGGCCAGCCGCGCCTGGACGGCGTTGTCGTAATCCTGCCGGGAGGCGACGTCCTTGCCGTAGAGCTCGGTCTCGCGCGCCAGGTCGAGGGTCTCCTTGTCGAAATTGGCCTTCACCTGGTCATAGGCCGCCTGGAAGGTCCGCGGGTCGATCTCGAAGAGCAGGTCGCCCTTTTTCACGGGGGCGCCCTCCCGGTAGGCCTGCCGGAGGAGGTAGCCGCCGACCTGCGCGCGGATCTCGGCGTTCACGAAACCGTCGAGGGTGCCGATCCACTCGGCCCGGATCTGCTCATCGGCCTGGGCGACGTCAATGACGGCGACGTCCGGCGCGGGGGCGGCCGATGCGGGGGCCTGGGACGGCTTGCATCCGGCGAGCGCAAGGAGGATTCCGGCCATCAAAAGCAGGCCGGGACCGTGTTGGATTTTGGATTCGATCAGGTTCCGTTGGGCATCCATGGAATTCGGCAAACTTGACGGACTAAAGCCAGCATTGGCAACATTGCAAAAGATGTCGCACCCCGAACCCCCCCGACCCGGCCGCGGAGCCTGGATTGTGTTCTGCCTTGCTGCGCTTGTCTCGCTGGCGTTTGCATTCCAGACCGACCTGCGCTGGGAGGATTACTACATCACCTTCCGGGCGAGCAAGAACCTGGCGACCGGGAACGGCCTGGTCTTCCAGGTCGGCCAGCGCGTCCACACCTACACCTCGCCCCTGGGAACCCTGCTGCCAGCGTTCACGAGCTGGATCAGCGGCGGGAATTCCGACGAGGCTGCGCTCTGGATATTCCGGGCGATCTCGATCGCCTTTTTTGCCGGGTCGGTCGCGCTGGTTTGGCGGCTGGGCCGGGCCTGGGGCTGGCGGCCCGCGGTCTGCGCGCTGACGGCCGGGCTGCTCCTGACCGACGCAAAATCGGTCAGTTTCACGATAAACGGCATGGAGACGGGAATCCTGCTCTTCTTCCTCGCGCTCTGCCTGCACGTCCACGCCGCCGGCGCGCGGAGGCCGGCGTGGGCTCTGGGTGTCGCGTGGGCGGGACTGATGTGGTCCCGACCCGACGGCTTCATCTACATCGGCGCCACCGCGGCCGGCTTCTGGTTCTTCCCCTCGGCCCAGCGGCTGGCTGGGAGCCGCGGGCGGCTCCTGGCCACCTATCTGAAGTCCGGGCTGGTGTGCGCGCTCCTCTACGGCCCCTGGGTTGCGTGGGCCTGGCGTTATTACGGTTCCCCGATTCCAAACACCGTCGTCGCCAAGACGACGGGGCACCCCTTCCCGCCCCTGCCCGTCCTCCTCGGACGGTTCGCCGCCCTGCCCTTCCGTGCCTGGCACGAGCACCTGGGAAGCCTCCTGTTCATGCCCGCGTATTTTGCGAGCGGCGGGTGGCCGGCCTGGAACCTGGTCGCCTGCGACTCGATTGCGGTTGTTGCGCTTATAACCGTGATTCTCCCGCGGATGAGGCCGGAGGCCCGCGTGCTTTCCCTCGCCGCCCTGGCCGGGCTCTTCTACGTCACGAACACCGACATGTACCCGTGGTACATCCCCGCGGCGACGTTCCTGACCATCGTTGCCCTGGGCGGCCTCTGCGAATCGGTCCAGCGGCTTCTGCCCGCCTCCGGGCCCGCGCGGCCCGCGCTGCTTCTGCCCTGGGCGGCGGTCGTGCTGCTCTCCGCGACCCTCCTCGCCGAGAGCTCCTGGCAGCTCAAGTGGCAGCAGCGGATCATCGAGGGGCAGAGGAAGGACATCGGGCTGTGGCTGCGCGCGAACAGCCCCTCGCCGACCGACACGGTCTTCCTCGAGTCCCTCGGCTACATCGGCTACTACTCGCAGCTGAAGATGTACGACTATCCCGGGATGTCCTCGCCGGAGGTTGTCGCCGCGCGGAAGAAATACGGCGAGAACTGGGTTGTCCTGATCGGCGCCCTGCGGCCGAAGTGGCTCATCCTCCGGCCCAGCGAATACGCCGGCAACCGGCTCAAGTACAACGACTGGTTCCACGGGCACTACAACCTGGCCGCCGTCTTCGACTGCCGCGACAAGGTGAACGCCCTCCGCGGCCTCCCCGGCTGGGGCTTCCTGGCCTTCGACGAGACCTTCTTTGTCTATCGGTACAACGAGGAAGCGGGGGATTGAGGGGTTGATATAGCCAGGGTCTGGTCCGATGTAGCCGGGGTCCCAGACCCCGGTGCTTGGGGTCCTATCCTATGATTTCCAATCGCCGGCCGCCTTGCGGCCGGTCCGGGGTCTGGGACCCCGGCTACATCGGAATTCAATTCGGGCTAGCTAACGGGCGCGGCCATCAGGTCCCCATAGATACTCACCGCCTTGGCCAACTGTTCGAGGGAGAGCCACTCGTCCTTCGTGTGGGCCTGCGCGAAATTTCCGGGGCCGAGGACAACTGTGGGCGCGCCGGCGGCCGCGTAGTGGCTCGCGTCGGTGACGTAGGGGGCGCCGCAGGGGGCCGGGTCGACCCCGTGCCGGGCCAGGACCGGGGACATCCACGCGTGGAACGCGCGGCCGCGCTCCTCGCCGAAGGCAGGGACGATATAAAGCTGGTCGTGCTCGACCTCCAGACCGGCCAGGGCGGCGTCGCGGTCCCGGAGGATCTGCGCGGCGTCCTCACCGGGCGCCGTCCGGCGGTCGCAGTGGATCTCACAGCTCGGCGGAATGATGTTCACCGCGGTTCCCCCGCGGATTACGTTGATGCTCGCCGCGGCGCGGCCGGTCAGCGGATGGGACCGGGTCGCCAGGGGCACGAAGCCGCTCTCAAGGGCCCCGATCACCTTGATCATCGAGGCGATCGCCGAGCGGCCGCGCGACGGATCTGCGGAGTGCGCGGCAACTCCCCGGGTGATCGTCCTCCAGCGGATCACCCCGTTGTGGGCAACGATCGGCCGCAGGAGCGTCGGCTCGCCCACGACGATCCCGCGCAGCCGCGGGAGCAGGCGCGCCAGGCCATCACCCGCAAAGGCGCGGGCGCCGCCCATCCGCGCCTCCTCGTCAAAGGGGAAGAGGACGCCGACATTGCGCGGCCGGTCCGCCGAGCGGGCATAATTGTGCAGGGCCCAGAGCGCGGCCGCGCCCGATCCCTTCGTGTCGCAAGTCCCCCGCCCGCTGATCCGTCCGCCCCCGATCCCCGCCGCAAAGGGCGGGATCGTCATGCCCTCGACGCCGACCGTGTCGAGGTGGCTCTCGAAGAGGAGCCACTCCGCGGCCGGATCCACCTCGCAGGTCACCAGGAGGCTGAAGTCGGGGCCCGACGGGAGCCGGGTCGCCTTCAGGCCCCAGGCCCCGGCAAGTTTCTCGAGGTATTCGGCAAGGAGAGCCTCACCACCCGGCGTCCCGCCAAAGAGCGGGTTGACGGTGTCGAACGACACCATTTGGGAAAGCAGTTCCTCCGGGCTTTCAGGCGTGGCCATGGCGGAATTACGAAAGCCAGCGGTCCCGGTTCGCGGCGATGAACGCATCGTCCGTGAGCTCCGGATGGGCGGTGGCGGCGCGGGTGAGCTCCTCCGCCTGCCCGGGCGAAAGTTTCTCGTGGGGGTTCAGGCAGTGGACGGTCGGGACCAGGCCCTGGCGCCGCAGGACCTCGAGTATCCCCGGGATGCAGCCCCGGAATCCGTTCGCTGCGTCGAAGAGGGCCGCGTTCATGTCGGTGACCGCGATTCCCCGCTCAAGCCAGCGCGCGTCGAGGGTCGCCCCGTCACGGACCGACTTGATCTCGTCCAGCAGCCGGACCGCGCCCTGCGTCCAAACCCCCCAGTGCCCGAGAAGGCCGCCGACGATCCGGCGGCTCACCGGCCGGCCCCCGGCCTGGAATGTGTAACGGGTGAGCAGGTCGACGACGATGGTGTCATCGTTGCCGGTGTAGAGCGCGAGGTCGTCGCGCCCGGCTTCCACAACCGCGCGCACGACGTCGATCGTCTGGTAGCGGTTGAAGGGGGCGATCTTGATCGCGAGCGCGTTGGGAATCTCCGCAAAGCGGCGCCAGAACCCGTGCCCGGCGAGCCGGCCGCCGGCGGCCGGTTGCAGGTAGAATCCAACGATGGGAATCGCCTCGGCAACGCGGGCGCAATGGGCGACCAGCGCGTCCTCGGAGTCCTCCTTGAAGGCCGCGAGGCTCACGAGCCCGGCGTGGTAGCCGAGCGAGAGCGCCAATTCCGCCTCGCGGAGCGCCTGGTCGGTCCGCCCGCAGATGCCTGAAATCTTGATGAAGGGCCGCGGCGAGCGGGCGAGCTCCTCGTCGATCGTCCGCGAGGCGAGCTCAAGGACGGGCCGGAAGAGCCCGTGCCGCGGCTCCCGGATCTCGAACTGCGTGGAGTGGACGCCGACGGCTAGCCCTCCGACGCCTGCGGCCACGTAGTACCGCGTGATCGCCCGCTGGTGGCGCTCGGAGAACCGGCGGTTCTCGTCAAGCGCCAGCGGCTGGGCGGGAATGACGTGTCCCTCAAGCAGGTGTTTGCGCAGGTTCATCTTCTTAGAACTTTCCGTCGGTGGCCTCAAAGTGGGTCGGCTTGCCCAGGAGCCGGCCGCCGCCGCTGAGGTGGTCGGCCACAAGCCCGATCATGGTGTCCAGCGGCATCTCGGTGGGCCCGAAGAGTCGGATCGATTCGCTTGCGTCGCTGTGCCAGCAGACGGCGCCCGGCGTGCCCGTGATGACCGGCGGCCGGCCGAAGATCCTGCCGAAGCGCTCGGCCACGTCGCGGATCGTGTACTTCTCCGCCCCGGTCACGTTCAGCGGCCGCGGCGGCGAGGCGACCTGCTCCAGGCACTGGATGGCCCGCGCGCAGGCCTCGCGCTGCCAGATCAGGTTGAAGAGGTTCATCGTGATGTCCACCGGCTCCCCGGCCAGGACCCGCTGGCCAATGTCCACGAGGACGCCGTACCGGAACTCGACCGAATAGTTGAGCCGGAAGAGGAGGGCCTTGGTCCCGTATTTCCGGGAGTAGTGGGTGAAGACCCGCTCCCGCCCGACGCAGGTGCTCGCGTATTCGCCGAGGAACGCCAGGGGCGTCGCCTCGGTCGCCCCGCGCCCTTCCACCGGGGAGAAAGGGTACACGCAACCCGTCGAGAAGACGACGATGCGGGAATCCCGGAAGCGCCGCGCCACATGCGACGGGACGATCGTGTTCTGCAGCCAGGTCTCGTCCGGCGCGCCCTCCGTGCCGAACTTCTGGCCGGCGAGGTACTCGACGTTCGCGGCGTCCGGCAGCCGCATCACCGCGTCGTAGTCGGCCAGGTCGCAGGAAATCGGCTCGACGCCAAACTCCGCCAGGGCGGCCTTCGCCTCGGGCCGGCTGAAACGGGAAACACCGAGGACGCGCGCCGACTTCCTCCCGGCGGCGTCGAGCGCGCGGCGGAGCATGACGGCGGTCGTCGTCCCCATCTTCCCGCCGACCCCCAGGACCATGAAGTCCCCGGGCAGGTCGCGCACGGCGGCGACGGCCCCCGGCGTGGGCTCGGAAAGGAGCAGTTCGATGTCCCGGTCTGAGAGCGGCTTTTTCATAGGCTTGTCACCCCGCCATTCCTCGCGCACCTTTGGAAAAATCCAAGCGCAAACCGACGGAATTTCGATGCGAGCCATAGACATCCATACCCACCCTGTTTTCATGCGCGGCGGCTGCACAAAGGCCGCCGCCGCCCGCTTCGCGGGCGAGGCGCGGTCCCGGGGGGTCGTCCGGATGGTCTGCCTGGGCGACGTCCTCGCCTTCGGGGCCCAGCCGACGGAGCCCCAGGTCCGGGTGATCAATGACGAGACCGCCCGGATCGGGCGCTGGCTGCCGGACACCTTCATCGGCTTCTGCGCGCTCAATCCCCGGCTGGGAGAGCGCGCCGTGATGCGCGAAGTCGAGCGCTGCGTCGGGGGACTGGGGTTCCGCGGCATCAAGCTGGAGATTTCGAACAACGCGCGCGAGCCCTGCATGAAGCCGGTCATGCGGGCCGCCGAGAAGTGGGGAGTGCCGGTCCTCCAGCACACCTGGAGCATGACCAACATCAGGAAGCGGAACCTCCACTCCGACCCGGAGGACACCGCCGCCCTCGCCCGCAGGCACCCGAATGTCCAGGTGATCATGGCCCACCTGACCGGCTGCGGGTACCGCGGGGTCCTCGAGGCCAAGGGGGTGGACAACCTGGTCGTCGACACCTCGGGGGGATACCCGGAGGCGGCGATCCTCGACTTCGCCCTGGAGCACCTGGGCGCCGACCACGTCGTCTACGGCTCGGACCTGCCGATCCGCGAGACGGCGATCACCCTCGCGCGGATCACCGGCACGGCGATGAGCGCCGATGAGCGCGCGAAGATCCTTTACGGCAACGCCCGCCGTATCCTCAAGCTTTGACGGCCATGCTCATCGACTCGAACGTCCACCTCGGGCCCTGGCCCTTCAACCTCGTTCCCGCGTTCACCGCGCGCGCCCTGGCCGCCCGGCTTCGAGAAAACGGGATCGGGCGCGCGATCGTCGCCCCGACCGCCGCGATCCTCGCCCCGGACCCGGGGCCGGCCAACCGCGCCCTGTTTGCAGCCGTAGCCAGCGTCCCCGCCCTCCTCCCGCTCCCCGTGGTCAATCCCGCGCTGCGGAACTGGAGCGAGCAGCTCGAGGCGGCCGCATCCAGTCCGCTGCGGGCCGCCAAGCTTTACCCGAACTATCACAACTATCGGCTGGAGTCGCCGCGGCTCGACGCCTTCTTCGCGGCGGCCCTGTCCGGCCGGGTCCGCCTGGTGGTCAGCGCCCGGGTCGAGGACGACCGGCACCGCTACTTCGGGCTCAAGGTCACGATGGTCCCCGCCAAGTCGGTCGGGGCCTTCCTCGGGCGGCATCCCCGGCTGCACCCGCTCATCCTCGGGCTCGGGCTCCCGGATATCCGGGCGATCGCCCCCGGCCATGCAAACTTCTCCACGGACACCTCCTTCATCGAGTGGCGGAACGCCCTGGCCGACCTCGTCCGGGAAATCCCCGCCCGCCGCATCCTTTTTGGCTCCCACACGCCCTTCTTTGTCACGCAGTCGGGTGTCGCCCAGCTCGCCGCGTCGCGGCTCACCGCGGCGGCGGCGGCGGCCATCGGCGGCGGCAATGCCGCCCGTTTCTTCGAGCTGTGAGCGCGCCCCCGGCACGGCCGATCGTCGACGAGCCCCATCCCCAGCCGCGGCGCTGGGGCGAGGAGGAACTTCGGAGGCTGACGGCGATGCTCGGGCAGGAATCGCTTTTTTACTGGAAGGGCCCGCAGACGACCGCCCTGATCGGGGAGTTTCGCCGGCACTATCCGCTCCAGCACTGCTTCCCCTGCTCCTCGGGCTCGGCGGCGCTCCACGTCGCCGTCGCCGCGCTGCGGCTCAAGCCCGGTGAGGAGATCATTGTCCCGCCGATCACCGACATGGGCTCGGTGATCGGGATCCTCTACCAGCAGCTCGTGCCGGTCTTCGCCGACCTCGATCCGCAGACCTACAACCTGGACCCCGCGGACGTCCGCCGGAAGGTGACCGCAAAGACGCGCGCGATCATGCCTGTCCACTTCGCCGGCAATCCCTGCGACCTGGGCGCGCTGGGTGCGATCGCCCGCGAGCACAAGCTCTCGGTCATCGAGGACTGCGCACAGGCCTGGGGCGCCCGCTGGCAGGGTAAACCCGTGGGAACGATCGGCGACACCGCCTGCTACTCGTTCAACGACTTCAAGCACCTGAGCTGCGGGGACGGGGGGATGGTCGCGAGCAATGACGCCACCCTGGGCCCGACGCTGCAGAGATGGGGCGACAAGTACTACGACCGGGTGAGCGGGAACCGGAACATCGAGGAATTCGCCCCGAACTACCGGATGAGCGAGCCGCAGGCGGCGGTCGCCGCGGCGCAGATGACCCGGCTCCCCGGGATCGTCGAGCTGCGACACCGGGCCGGCGAACTCCTGACCTCGCTGCTCCAGGACGTCCCCGGGATCCGGCTTCCCGCGTCGGCCCCGGGCGACACCCACAGCTACTGGTTTTACATGATGCGACTGGAGCTGGAGCGCTTCCGCGCCCCGCGCGCGGAAATCGCCGCGGCCATGGTTGCGGAGGGCGCGTCGGTCATCGCCGGCTATATTCCGCACACTCTCTATCAATACCCGGTCTTCCAAAGGCACGGCTTCTTCGGCGGCTCGTGGCCGATCCGCGACGCCGGCATGACCGCCATGGACTACCGGGCCGTGTCCTGCCCCGTCGCCGAGGCGATGGTCGGCGACTGCGCGTTTTTCCGGCTCAACGAGGCAATGGGCGATTCCTACATTGAGAAGGTCGCCCGGGCCATCCGGACGGTTGCCGGACGCCTCGCCCGCTAGGCGACTCGGGACATTTCAACCCCCTATTAGAAGTCGTTTCGCCACCAAGCGGATACGATACTGTTTTCCCGCCCCTCTTGCGAAAAGCGCCGCCGGGGGATACGCTGCCGGCACGGGGGGAGTCAACACGGCCCACTCCCGATTCCCAACAATGAATCGGAAATTCTACCTCGACTTGGCCGCGAACGGCCTGCGGATGCCCATCGGCACCCATCTCGTGCTCCACCAGCAGTCCGATCCCGGGGCGATCGTCCTGGACGGCGAACGGCTCGGCGGGGTGCTCATTGAGACCGCGCGGCGCTTCGGCACCCCGCTCGCGGTCCCGCTGATGGACCTCACACTCGAGAAGGACGCGCTTGTCCGGGCCTGCGGCGTACCCGCCGACGAGGCCGAGGGATACCACTTCACCTCCCCGCCGGAGGCGCCCGCGGCGATCCCGCGGACTCCCCGCATGCGCGCAAGCTGCCGGGCGATCACCCGCGTCGCCGCCGAGGGGTCGCTGGTCCCCATGGGAATGTCGATCGGCCCGTTCTCGCTGATGACAAAGCTGGTGCTCGATCCCATCACGCCGGTCTACCTCGCCGGCGAGGGACTCACCGCGGCCGAGGAGCCGGAGATCGCGCTTATTGAAAGCCTCCTCGCCCTGGGAGAGCGCGTGATCGGCGAGTACCTCATCGCCCAGGTCGACGCGGGAGCGCGCGCGATCATCATCTGCGAGCCGGCAGCGAACCTCGTCTACTTCTCCCCGGCGCAGCTCGAGAAGAACGTGGCACCCTTTGAGCACTATGTCATGGAGCCGATGCGCCGCCTCGCCGCGCTGCTCGCCGACCGCGGCGTCGACCTGGTGTTCCACGACTGCGGCGAACTGACCGAGGACATGGTGCGGCGGTTCGGGACGCTCGGCGCGGCCATGATCAGCTTCGGCAGCTCCCGCAGGCTGTGGGAGGACGCCGCCCTGGTGCCGAATGACACCGTCCTTTACGGCAACCTGCCGACCAAGCGCTTTTCCGCGCGGCAGCTGACCCCGGCGGCCGTCGAGGAGCTCTCCCGCGAGCTGATCGAGAAGATGCGCGCGGTGGGGCATCCCTTCATCCTGGGCAGCGAGTGCGACGTCCTGAGCGTTCCCGGAAGCGAGGCCGACATCATGGGCAAGGTCGACGCCTTCCTGCACTGCTCCTGCCACGCCGCGGGAGCCTCCTGAGGTGGAGCGCGATCTCCGAGCGCGCTGAGCGACTATGGCCAGGCAAGCGCGCTCGGAGATCGCGCTCCATCTCGGCAAATGCCGACTTGCAGGCAGCAGGGCTTAAAAAAAGCTTCGCGCCGGGGCCTCCCCGGCCAAGACTGGGCTTTTACTCCAATGGCCACCCGCACGATCCACCTGATCCTCAACGCGCACCTCGACCCGGTCTGGCTCTGGCCCTGGACCGCCGGAGTCGACGAGTCCCTCAACACCTGCGTGAGCATGTGCGACCTGCTGGACCGACACCCGGAGATCATCTTCACCCGCGGCGAGGCATGGGTCTACGAGCAGGTGCGGCGGCACGACCCGGCGACCTTCCGCCGGATCCTCGGCCATATCCGCGGCGGGCGCTGGTCGCCGGTGGGCGGCTGGTACATCCAGCCGGACTGCAACCTTCCCGGCGAGGAGGCGATGCACCGGCAGATCGAGCTGGGCCGGGACTGGTTCAGGAAGCACATCGGGAAGTTCCCGAAGATCGGGTACAATGTGGACTCGTTTGGGCACACCGCGGCGCTCCCCGACATCATGAAGGCGCACGGCCAGGACTCGTACGTCTTCATGCGCCCGATGAAGGAGGAGCGCACCCTGCCCTCCCGCGTCTTCCGCTGGCGGGGCCGCCCGGGCGGGGCCGAGATCACCACCTTCCGCATCGCCCGCGGCTACGCCACCGTCTGGCCCATCTCCCGCGAGCACGTCGAGGCCTCGCTCGAGGATCTTCCGCCGGGTGTGAACGACACGATGTGCTTCATCGGCGTCGGCGACCATGGGGGCGGCCCGACCGAGCAGATCCTCGAATGGTGCCGCGAGAACTGGACCGCGATCCCCGGCGTCAGGCTGGTCTATTCCTCCCCCGAAAAATACTTCCGGGCGATCGCCCCGCAGGTGAGCCGGCTCCCGCTGGTCACCGGCGAACTCCAGATGCACGCGATCGGCTGCTACAGCGTCCACCGGCCCGTGAAGCTCGGGACGCGGCGGGCCGAGAACCTGCTCGCGCAGGCGCGCCGGGCGCTCGAGGTCGCGCCGCCGGCCGCCCGCAAGGCCGCGGCGCCCCGGCTCAAGGACGCGTGGGAGCAGGTCTGCTTCAACGAATTTCACGACACGCTCGGCGGGAGCAGCATCGCCACGGCGAACCGCCCGGCCGAGGAGCAGCTCGCGTACGCGAGCACGATCGCCGAGACCGTCCTCAGCGAGACCTTCCGCACCCGGGTCCACGCCCTGCCGCCCGACCGGCGGCAGCGCTTCGCATTCACCAACTACTCGGGGGCGCCCTTCGACGACTTTATCGAGCACGAGCCCTGGCTTGAGTGGACCCACTGGCAGCCCGACTGGTGCCTGCTCGACGAGCGCAACCGGATCGTGCCCCACCAGGTGATCGAGCCGGAGCCGCTCATGCCCGATTCCGTGCGGCTCCTCTTCCCGGTCGCCATCCCCGCAGGCGAGACCCGCGTGCTGAGAATCGCGCGGCGACCCGCCGCAAAAAAGGCCGCTGTCGGCAAGGACAACCCGGCCTTCGCGCTGCGCCTGTCGCGCGGCCATCCCGTGCTTCAGCCGAAGGGCGGCGCGTCGTGGACGGCTCCCGAGCTCGATCTGATCACGGACACCTCGGACACCTGGTCGCACTACATCGACCGCTTTTGCGAGCCGCTGGTGGGCCAGGCCGCCTGGGGTCGGCCCGAGCGGGTCGAGAACGGCCCCCTGCGCTGCACCTGGCGGATCCCCGGCCGCATCGGATCGAGCAGGATCTGCGCGGACTGGAGCCGGTACGCCGGGACCGACTTCTGGGAATTGCGCCTGCGGGTGGAATGGGTCGAGCGGCACCGGTTGCTCCGCCTCTCCTGGAATCCCGGCGCCGCCATCAAGAGCCGCGAGGACGGGATACCGGGCCGCGGCCTGGAGCGGGAGAGCGACGCCAAGGAGCGCCCGGTGCGCGACCGATCGCTCCTCCGGCTGGCCGGCGGAAAGACGGCCGGCGCGGTGTTCCCCGAGGTGTTCTCGCTGAGCTGCGACCGGGAGGCCCTCCGGCTCACCCTGCTGCGCTCCTGCCCCCTCGCGCACCACATCCCGAAGGTCCTGCCTCCCCGGCTCAACCACGTGAACTGGGCGGACCGGGGCGCCCACCTCTTCACGATGCGCTTCTACCCGGCGGGGAAGGTCTCGGCCGCCCGCCTCGAAAACCACGCCCGGCTCCTTCAGCAGCGGCCCCTGGCCGCCGACCTTACCCGGGGCATGCCCTTCCGCCCGTACATGAACCAGCTGGACAGGCCCCTTTGAGCTTCCCGACAGCCCGATCCCTCCTCGCGCTGGCGGCGGCGCTGGGCCTGCACTCCGCGCTGTGGGGGCAGGCCGCGCAGCCCGATTCGGTCACCGACGCGGAGATTCTCCGGCAGTACGGGGAGCGCAGGGAATACACGCTGCGGCAGGCGGTGGGCCACGCCGAGGAGGCCCACGTGGACACGAAGTACACGATCGCAGCGGACCTGTACGAGCGGTCCGACCTGGACTGGGCAAACCGGGAGCTTCCAAAGGCCTACCCCATCAAGCCCCGGGACGACACGAACGTGTTCTGGATGTTTCCCCTGGCGACGATTATGGCGGCGGGCGCGAACGACCTGGGACCGGCGAGCCGCGCGCACATCCGCGAACTGTGGCGCCAGTGTTTTCCCTTCCGAATGGATACGGAAAACCACTGGCTGCTCTACTACACGAGCCTGTGCATCGCCGCGGAGCAGGATCCCGACGCGGGCCCGGAGGCCTGGTACAACGGCAAGTCCTCGGCCGAGAACATCGCCGAGGCGCACAGCTACATCCGTGACTGGATGGACATCACCACCTCCCACGGCCAGGGGGAGTTCGACTCCCCGAACTACCTTGAGGACTACACCGAGGCCCTCGCCCTCCTCGCCGGCTGGGAGCAGGACGCGCAGCTGCGCCAGGAGGCGCACATGATGCTCGACTACATCTTCTTCGACTACGCGGTCGAGCAGCTGAACGGCGAGCTCGGCGGGGCCCACAGCCGCGTCTACCCGGAGCAGGTGGTCCAGCCGGGAAAGACGCCCTCCGCCGCGCTGGGCTGGCTGCTCTTCGGGATGGGCGACTACCAGCGCAAGACCGCGAACCTGGTTGTCGCGATGAGCGGCTACACGCCGCCCCCGATTCTCTGGCGGGTCGCCCGGGACCGGCGCCAGGCCTACGTGGACCGCGAGCTCAAGCGCACGCGCGGGCGGATCCGCCACGCCGGACCCCACGCCTTCGGCATCGGGGGCAAGAGCACCGTGCCGGTCTACAAATACACCTACATGGACCCGGACTTCGTGATCGGCTCCTGCCAGGGAGGGCTTCTCCAGCCGATCCAGCAGCAGAGCTGGAGCCTCATCTGGGGGGAAAAGAAGGCGTTCAGCCGCGAGAACACCTTCTTCGGGCTCCAGCCCTACTCGTCCGGCTATGAGGGCTCGATGTACTTCACGGTGAACCCGGACATCTCCACCCACATGATCGCCCACTCCGGCCCGACCGCCAAGGCGGACTACGACTCGGAGGACAAGCTGGAGGGAGGCTCCCCCTACGAGAACGTGTTCCAGGAGGGCCCCGCGCTGATCGCCCTGTACAGCATCCCGGCGGGCACGCGCTTCCCCCTGGTCGATACCTTCTTCTCCCGCGACCTGGCCCACCGCGACAGCGACAAGTCCGGCTGGATCTTCTGCCAGGGCGGGGCGACCTATTTCGGCTACCGTCCGCTGGCGCCGGGCAAATGGAAGGCGATGGGATGGACGGGGCTCCTCCAGTCCCACAACGACAGCTGGTTCAGCGCGGGATTCCTCAGCTACGGGCACGGCAACGCCTGCCTGGTCAGTGATTCGCTGAAAAACGGCTATGTCGTCCAGGTGGCCCCCGCCCGGTCGTTCAAGTCCCTCGATGCGTTCAAGGCGGCGGTCCGCGCCCTGCCGCTGCGCTTCACCCTGGAGCCGCAGCCCGAGGTCACGTTCACGGCACTCGACGGCAAAACGCTCCACGCCCGCTACGGCGGCATTTTCCAGGTCGACGGCGCGCCGGTGGACACCGCGCACTGGCCCCTGTACGACAGCCCCTTCGGGCACGCCGCCGCCGGCGGGGGAAAGCTGGAGATCGACTACGGCCAGGAGCGCTACCTGCTCGATTTCAGGAAGACGGAAGTGCAGGACGCATTGCTTCCGGACATATTCTAGCCCCGTGAAGAGCAGGACCCTCCTCGCGCTGGCGCTCGCCCTGGCGCCCGCCTCCGGGTTGGGGGCCCAGGTGTTTGCCGCCGGGCCGGCCGGGGACGCGGAAATCGCCCGGCAATTCCGAGCGCGTCGCGAGGAACTGCTCCGCTCCGCCGCCGCGGTCGACCCGCGGGACCTCTCGAGCGGAAGCCCGGTGACAGTCGCCGTCTGCCTCCGGCGCGGCGAGAACCTCGGGTGGGCGAACGCCCGCCTGGCAAGGATCAACGCGGGCCGCCCGACCGGCGACATGTTCTGGATGTACCCGATGGTCGCGGCGATGGAGGCGGGGCGCGCCACCATGACGCCGGAAAACCGCGCGCGAATCCGGGAGCTTTGGCGGACCTACTTTCCCTACCGGGGCGACACGGAGAACCACTGGCTCATGTACTACGCCAGCCTCTGCCTGGCGGCCGAGGCCGACCCCGGGGCGCCGGCGGGGGCATGGTGCAACGGGAAGTCCTCGGCCGAGAACATCCGGGAGGCGCGCGGCTACATCGAGGAGTGGATGCGGATCACGGCCTCCTACGGCCAGGGGGAGTTCAACTCGCCCAACTACATCGAGGAATACGCCGCGCCGCTCGCGCTGCTCGCCGGCTGGGAGCGCGACCCGCGGTTCCGGGAGGCCGCGCGGATGATGCTCGACCTGGTCTTCTTCGACTACGCGGTCGAGCAGCTCGGCGGGGAATACGGCGGGGCCCACAGTCGGATCTATCCCAGGCAGATCGTCCAGCCGGCGCAGACGCCCGCCGCGGCATTCGGCTGGCTCCTGTTCGGGCTGGGGACGCGCCAGCAGCGGGACACCGCGCTGATCCTCGCGCTGAGCGGCTACGAACCCCCGCCGATCCTCTGCCGGATCGCCTGCGACCGCGGGACGCCCTACGTGGACCGGCAGCTGAAGCGCACGCGGTGGCGCATGCGCTCGGCCGGGCCCGAGGCGATTCCCATCGCCGGAAAGCTCACCGCGCCGGTCTACAAGTACACCTACATGGACGGGGACTTCGTGCTGGGCTCCTGCCAGGGCGGCCCGCTTCAGTCGATGCAGCAGGAGACCTGGAGCCTCATCTGGCGCCCGGACGGCTCGCCAACCGCCGAGAACACCTTCTTCGGGCTCCAGCCCTATTCGTCACCCTCCGTTGGGACGATGTACTACGCGGGACGGTGGGACACCGAGATCCGGTCAATGAGCACGGGCGCCGCCGGCAAGCTTGACTACGACCTGCCCGACAAGCTGGAGGGCGGATCGCCCTACGAGCACGTCTTCCAGCACGGGCCCGCCCTGATCGCGCTCTACGACATCCCCCCGGGCGCGCGCTTTCCGCTGGTCGACACCTTCTTCTCCCGCGACCTGGCCCGCACGGAGACGGACGCCTCGGGTTGGATTTTCTGCCAGGGAGGTCCCGCCTATGTCGCCTACCGGCCGTTCGCGCCGGGCCAATGGAAGCCGATGGGATGGACCGGAACCATGGCCCGGCTCGAGGGAGGCTGGTTCGCGGCCGGGTACCGGGACTATTCGCGGGGAAACCATTGCCTCGTGAGCGCCTTGCCCAGGAACGGCTATGTCGTCCAGGTCGCGCCCGCCCGCGACTACGGCTCGTTCGCCGACTTCGAGGCGGCCGTCCGGCGGCTGCCGCTGCGCTTCGCGCTGGAGCCGGTGCCGGAGGCCACATTCACGTCCCTGGACGGCTCGATCCTTCACGTCCGGGTCGGGAGGATCCCGGAAGTCAATGGCGTCCCGTCGGACCGCGCCCATTGGCCCCTCTTTGAAAGTCCCTACGGCAGGGCGGAGCGGGGAGAGGGCAGGATCGGGATCCGGTACGGCCCCGAGCGCGCGGTACTGGACTTTGCGGCCATCCTGGGCGACGATCCCCGTTCGCCAACCGACTCCCCCCACCGCTGAAAATGTCCCCACGCCCCCTCCTCGCCGCACTGGCGATCGCCGCAGCCGCCTGCAGCCTCCGGGCGCAGGCCTCCGGACCCGGGCCGGCCAGCGACGCGGATATCGTCCGGCAATTCCAGCAGCGCCGGGAGTTCCTGATCGACCACGCCGTCGGCCGCCCCACCTCCCCGAAGATCGACGGCCGGTTCGCCGCGGCCGCGGACTTCTATCGGCGCACCGAGATCGCCTGGGCAAACGCGGCGCTGGTCAAGGCCTACTCCGCGAAGCCCGGCGACGCCGTGGACATGTTCTGGATGTATCCCCTCGCCGTCATCATGGAGGCGGGCCGCGGCCAGATTACGCCGGAAGCGATCGCCCACATCCGCGAGCAGTGGCGCACGTGCTATCCCATCCGCGGGGACACGGAGAACCACTGGCTCCTCTACTACACCAGCCTCTGCCTCGCCTCGGAGGCGAACCCGGACGCCGGCCCGGAGGCCTGGTTCAACGGCAAGTCCTCGGCTGAGAACATCGCCGAGGCGCGCAGCTACATCGAGGACTGGATCCGGATCACGACCTCCTATGGCCAGGGCGAATTCAACTCGCCCAACTACATCGAGGAATACACGGCCCCCCTCGCTCTCCTGGCCGGATGGGAGCGCGACCCGAGGTTCCGCCAGGAGGCGCGGATGATGCTCGACTACATCTTTTACGACTACGCCGTCGAGCAGCTCAATGGCGAGTACGGCGGGGCCCACAGCCGCGTCTACCCGAAGCAGGCCGTGTCGCCCGGACAGACGCCGGCGGCCGCGCTGGGCTGGCTGCTCTTCGGGCTCGGCGAGTACCAGTACAACGCCAACGCGGTGCTCCTGGCCATCAGCGGCTATGAACCGCCGCCGATCCTGCACCGGGTCGCCCACGACCGGCGCGCCCCCTACGTGAACCGCGAGCTGAAACGGACCCGCTGGAGGGTGCGCCACGCCGGCCCGAACGCATTCCCGGTCGAGGGCAAGGTCTCCGCGCCCGTCCGCAACTACACCTACATGGATCCGGACTTCGTGATCGGATCCAGCCAGGGAGGGCTGCTCCAGCCGATCCAGCAGCAGAGCTGGAGCCTCATGTGGCGGGAGGCGAAGACCCTGTCGCGCGAGAACACCTTCTTCGCCCTCCAGCCCTACGTCTCGCACTACGAGGCCTCGATGTACTTCCCCTGGGCCAAGCCCGATCTCTCGGTCCACTTCATCGCCCACAACGGCCCGACCGCCAAGGCCGACTACGATTCGCCGGACAAGCTCGCCGGCGGCTCGCCCTACGAGCAGATCCACCAGTGCGGGCCCGCGCTGATCGCCCTGTACAACATGCCCCCGGGAAACCGCTTCCCGCTCATCGACACGTTTTTCTCGCGGGACCTGGCGCGGCGCGACGCGGACCCTTCCGGCTGGATCTTCTGCCAGGGCGGACCGCTCTACTTTGGCTACCGTCCCTTCGCCCCCGGCACCTGGAGGGACATGGGATGGACCGGGCTGCTGAAGGCCAAGCCGCAGGACGACTGGTTCAGCGCGGGATTCAACTCCTACGGGATGGGCAACCACTGCCTCGTCAGCTCGTCGCTCAGGAACGGCTACATCGTCCAGGCGGCACCGGCGCGCAACTACCGCTCCTTCGAGGCATTCAAGGCGGCGGTCCGGGCGCTGCCCCTGCACTTCTCGCTCGATCCGCTTCCCGAGGCAACCTACACGACCCTCGACGGATCGGCGCTCCACGCCCGCTACGGAATGCCCTTCCGGATCAACGGGGTGCCGGAGGACACCCGCAACTGGCCGCTTTTCGACAACCCCTTCGGCGACGCGGCCCGGGAGAGCGGGAAGCTCGAGATCAAGTACGGCCGGGAGCGCTACCGGCTGGATTTCAAAACCCTCACCGTCGAGGACGCGGTCGCGCCCCAATTGTAGCCGGGGGAGGCTTGTCCGGCAGCTTGCCTGGCGGAACGAAGTGAAGACGGAGAACCTGGCGGAGACGGAAGACCCCGGCCCGGCCTCTGGGAGGCCGGCTACATTCAATCCGACGTATTATTCCGGCCCGGCGCCGAAAATCTCCTCATCCTCAGCCAGGCGACCAGGCCCATGGCGACCATGAATCCCGCCAGCACGGCCCAGGTCTGGCGCCCGACCCTGTCCCCCCGCAGGGTCGCCACGCGGAACCCGTAGGCGTCCAGGAGGAAAAGGACCGAGCAGCAAATGAGCGAGAAGCGGGCCGCGCGCCAGCGCTGGATCGGCGGGACATTGGCGTTTCTTTTTTCGAGGCCGAACATTTCAGGTGGCGCCAGACTATCGGGGCTTCGCCGCTCGACAACCGGGAATTTGACTCCCCGGCCCAATTCGGGCCTTTTTACGCCCGCCCGCCGCACGCGACATGTCCGAACACAAGGCCACCATCACCTGGGAGCGATCAGGCCCGGATTTTCTCAAGGGGAAATTCTCCCGCGAGCACACGTGGAGCTTCGACGGGGGTGTCACCGTGCCCGCCTCCGCCTCGCCCTCCGTGGTGCCGGCTCCCTATTCCAACGCGGCTGGCATCGATCCCGAGGAGGCCCTGGTCGCCTCCGTTTCAAGCTGCCACATGCTGACCTTCGTCTTTCTCGCCTCCCGGCAGGGGTTCCAGGTCGACAGCTACCGGGACGAGGCGGTCGGGATCATGACCAAGGGGGCCAACGGAGTCCCCTGGGTAAGCAGGATCAACCTGAGGCCGGCCATCGCCTTTGGCGGGAGCGTGATTCCCGATGCGGCCGCCCTTGACCGGCTTCACCACCTCGCCCACGAGCAGTGCTTCATCGCCAATTCGGTCAAGACGGAGATCGTCGTCGAAACCGCGACCTAGCGGGTCACGCGAAGTGCCGGAGCATCGCCGCGTAGGCCGGGCCCGGCTCGGCAAAGATCTCGGCCGCGCGGTTGTGGACCGAGGCCGGGGCAAGCCGGCCGTGATGGACGAAGATCGTGTGCACGCCCGCCGCGTGGCCGCCCAGGACGTCCGCGTCGGCGTCGCCCATGAAGACCGTGTCCCCCACGCCAGCGCCCGCCAGCTCGATCGCGCGGAGGAGCCCGGCCGGATCGGGCTTATGCGAGGGCAGGTCGTCGCCGCAGACGATCGCCGGAAAGAATCCGGCGAGGTCGTGAACATCCAGGATGCGTTCCGCCGACCAGCGGTCGCGGCCCGTCCAGATGCCGAGCTTCACGCCCCGCGAGCGAAGTTCCGCCAGCATCTCCCGGGAACCGGGAAAGGGGATGAGTCTCTCCTCCTTGTGGTGCTCGTACTCGAGCAGCCGGGCCTTGGCCGCGGGGACCGAGTCGGTTCCCTCCGGGCCCAGGAGGTTCCGAATGCAGGTTTCCAGGGGGCCGCCCAGGTGGGCCAGGACCTCCGGCACGCTCGGCCGCGCCCGGTAGGGCTCCACCGCGTGGATGAAGCTCTCGATCACGAAGGGCATGCTGTCGACCAGGGTCCCGTCCAGGTCGAAGATCGCAGCCCTCTTTCGGATGGACAGTGAAGTGCCTTTGGAAGTGCGCAGCATTGGACTACGATAGGATAGGCCCCGGAGAACGTCTAGTGCGCATCCATCCGTCAGGCACTTGCTATTATGAGGTCGCATGGAAAATCCAAATTGCAACGATCACGGGCCAAGCCATCCTATCACCCATGTCCACAGTCGCCGAAATCGAGGCCGCCATCGAGAGTTTGCCTCCCTCGCAGGTGCGCGAAGTCGCTGTCTGGCTGGAAGAACGCCAGCGAATGCTCAATTCGTCGGAAGCGCTGTTCCAGATGTACGACAGTGAGGAACGGGCATGTCGTTCGCGCGGCGAGGGGAAGTCTGGATGATCGACTTGGGTATGGCCGCCAAGCCGCGGCCGGCCTTGTTGCTTAGTATAGCCTATCGCGACAACGAACGTGCCATCGTAACCTATGTGCCGCGCACACTGAGCGCGAGAGGCACGACGTTTGAAGTTCCCCACAATGCGAGGGGCTTCGAAGCAGGCGCCTTTGACGCCCAAGGCTTGGGTGGGGTCCCTCCCATCCGGCTGATCCGCCGACTGGCCACCCTCGACCGAGTCACGCTCTCAAACGTGGAAAGCGCGGTCCGAAGCTGGCTCGGGCTCCCTTAGCAGGATCCTCCAGGAATCACCCGCCGCGGCGATGGTGCAGGGAGTCGGTTGTCACGGCCGGGCGGATCGGATCGGTGCTGTGCGGCGCGTGGTCGGGGATGTGGTTCGAGGTGGAGGAACCGTCGGCCCGCCTTCCGCGATTTCGATCTGCGTCGCCGGTCGCCGCTTGCTGCGTATTCAGCTCATGCTCCGCCTGGAGCCAATGCGCCAACTGGCTGCCGTCGGGCCGGCCCGCGTTCTCCCAAATCTGATGGGCCCGCCGGGAAACGATCTCATGCGTAATGATGGGGGTTGATTTCATCGTCCAAACTGCGCCCAAGTGCCCCAATACACAAACGGCGGCGGCCGATTCACCCACCCAGGCACTCCCGGTGGACGGCGAGGATCGATTCGGCAATGTAATCGGCGTCTGCCTCGGTGTAGAGCCAGCCGATCGGGATCGCGACAAAACGGTGCGTAAGGTCCTCGGTCCGCGGGAAATCCTCCGCTCGGTAGCCGGGGGCCGGCCACTCCTTGAAGTCCCGGAACGGCGAGGCGGACGGAGTGTGCGCCCGCCCGGTCTTCACATAGTCCCGGTTGTACTGGGGGTAGGTCCCGGTCCGCTGGACGCAGTTGACGTTGAGCGCATCGAGCTTCGATCGGAATGCACCCACAAGAGCCGCGTCGTGGAGGAAAAAATAGACCTCAAACCCAAACTGGCCATCGCTATCATGTATCGTCCTAAGCGATAATCCCTTAAGTCCGGCAAGTCTCGGCTCGATCCGGGCCTGGAGCCGGCGGCAGTGGGCGCGGATCATGTCCACCTTGCGAAGCTGGGCGAGGGCGACCGCGGCGGTCAGCTCGGACATCCGGTACTGGCCCCCCGAAAACGCGGGCTCGGCGGATGGGACGATGGCCGCGTGGTACGGACGGTAATTGCCCAGGTCGTGGAATCGGACGGCGCGCTCGTAGAGCCTCGGGTCCCGGGTCACGACCACCCCCCCCTCCCCGGCCGTCGCCACCTTGTTTGCCTGGAAACTGAAGGTCGCGATGTCGCCCCAGGAGCCGATCTGCCGGCCGCGGTACCGCGTTCCCATCGACTGCGCGCAGTCCTCGATGACAAAAATTCCGCGGCTGTGCGCCTCGTGCCGGATTTTCTGCATGTCGGCCGCAGCACCCTGGTAGTGGACGACCATGACCGCGCGCGTCCGCGGTGTCGCCTTTCGCCCGATCTCCGCGGGGTCGATGTTCATCGAGTCGTCGATTTCCGCCAGGACGGGCCGCGCGCCCACGCGCACGACCGAGGTGAAGCAGGACACCCAACTCCAGGCGGTGATGATGACCTCGTCGCCCGGCCCGATTCCGGCCGCGGCCATGGCCACCTCCAGGGCGGCCGTCCCGCTGGAGACCGCCAGCGCGAAATCAACTCCGATATACTCCCGGAACTCCTTTTCAAGCTGCGCGGCCATCGGCGGCGGCCGCGCCGGGTCGAAGCCATAGTAGCGGAAAGGCTCCTTGCGGCGGAGCACGTCGAGGACCAGCGCCTCCTCCTCGGCGCCGATCGCGGCCATGCCCAGGCCCAGAACCGGTCGCGGCCGAAGTGCGTTTGATGCCATGCCCCGACCTTAAACCGCGGCGCCCGTCACGCCAAGGAAATGCTGCGCCGATCAGGCCGTCCGCCGTGAATACCGCCAGAGCGCGGCCCCAAGGGCGATAAGAATGACCCCGGCGATCGCGTTGATCCGGGGCGAGGTATGGCCGCCGGCCGGCAGGAAGGCGCAGACGAAGAGCGCCGCGCCCAGCAGCGCGCTAACCGCCCCGACCAGCCCGTAGACCCTGAGGCTTCCGCCGACCAGCGCCGCCTCGTTGTCGACGATGACCGGGATCTTCAGGTCGGCCTCAAGCTTGACCGCGCCCGCGCTCCTCGGGTCGTCCGCCCGGTACCAGATTGCCGATAGGAAGAAGACCGCGGTGGCGACGCCGGTTGCCACCAGGATGTTGCGCGAGTAGTTCTGGAACTGCTCGCCCTCCCAGATGTGGAAGGCCAGGACGGTGAAGACGGCGATCGCCCCCGCGAGATAGGCCGCGATCGCGGACCACCATGGGGTGCGGCGAAAGACCATCCCCAGGCCGACCGGGATCGACGGGGTGATGACCAGCGAGTAGAAGATCAGCGAGAAATTGAAGGCGCCGCCGAAGTGCGGAATGTAGAAGGCGACCGCCACCCCCAGCGCACCCATGACGACCATCGAGCCGTGCGCGATCCGCATCTGCCCGCGGTCGGTCGGGGCCCGGCCCTTTCGCCAGCGGTACCAGGGCACGTAGAGGTCGTGGGTCACCGTGGCGCTGAGCCAGTTGAAGATGTCGTTGGCCTGGCCCAGGGCGGCCGAAAGGATGGCGGAGACGACAAATCCCAGCATCCCGTGCGGCAGCAGGAGGAGCGCAAGGCTGACGAAGGAGGCCTCCTCGGGCGACTTGAGGTTGGGCCAGAGAGCGTGCATGTCCGGGAAGATCACCCGCGCGGCCATGACCGGCAGGATCCACAGGAGGGGACCGGCCAGCGAGAGCCCCGCGCAGAGCAACGCCATCTTCTGGGCGCCCCGCTCGTCGGCGACGCTGTGGTAGCGCTGGACCATCGCCCAATTCAGGTTGTAGCCGACGACCCCGCTGGCGGCGACCGCCAGGAAATAGAGGGGACGGGCGGTCGGGCCGTGCAGGCGGAAGTAATCGGGGGGAACCTGCCGGAAGAGGTTGTGGAATCCGCCGATGATGCCGGACCCGTGGCCGAGGTAGCGGTAGGAGAGGATGAAGACGATCAGGGAGGTCACCGCCAGGATGATGCACTGGACCGTGTCGGAAAGGACGGCCGCCCACAGCCCGCCGATAGCCGTGTAGAAGACCATGATCGTCCCCACAAGGATCACCGCGACCTGGAAGCCCGAGAGGCTGACGCCGGCGAAGGCCACCGGGTGCTGGGCAAATCCGAGGACCGAGGAGACAAACAGGCAGACGATGTAGAGGCCCTGCCCGATCGCCACGATCTGGGGCACGATCGCCGTCACGGAGTAAAAATAGGTGGTCGAGGGCGAGAAGCGCCGGGTGAGAAACTCGAGGGGCGAGTTGATCCGGGCCCGGCGCCACATCTTCGCGAAGGTGAAGTAGCCCAGGATGTACGCCCAGGCCGCCGACGTGAAGACGATGAGAGAAACCAGCCCGTACTTGTAGGTGAATCCGGCCGCCGCAACGAACATGAAGGCGGAGAACCCGGCCACCCAGTTGGAGAGCCCGGCGAGGGCCCAGGGAATCTTGCCGCCGCCGCGGAAGTAATCGGCGGTGTTCCGGCTCTTTCGCGCCGAGTACACCCCCACCCAGACAACGACCGCGAAGTACAGCGCGATCATCCAGTAGTCGATCGCGTTGGCGGTGTTGAACAGCGGCATGATTGGCGCGTCGTGCTGGCGTCGAAACCCCTCAGAGCGCGACCGCGGGCGGCCCGCCTGCGGCGGGCGTGATCGTCACGTCGATCGCGATTCCCCGGTGGAAGCCGCGCGCCCGCCAGATCCCGTCCCTTGCCGAGAGGGCAACCGCGCCGTGGGCCTCGCCGGCCGGCGAAGCCGTGCAGGCGGTCAGGATCGCGTGCGAGCGCGCCGGGTGGGTGGCGACCTCGACGACGGGGAACAGCCCCTCCTTCGGAGAAAGCTCGAGCCGCCCGGCGCCGACCGTGTGCCCGCCGGCGGACAGGACGCCCGCCTGGAGCGTGGCGAAGGGCCGCGCGATCCGGAAGCCGCCCGCCTCGGCCGCGCAGGAACCCAGCCCGTCGTCGTTGTACACCTGGAAGCGGGCCTGGACGGTCGACGGCGTCGAGCGCATCTCGACCCGGTCGAAGACAAGGAGAATGTCCGGCTTGATGAAGACGAGCGTCCGCTCAACCAGGACGACGTCGTCGTTCACAAGCTGGTAGGCGTCGGTCGCGTCGCTGGTAACCGTCATCCAGCCCGGGCCGGTCCGGAACGCGGTCACGTGCGAGAAGGCCGCCGATGCGTTGGTCCCCTCGTGCCCGTCGTTGTAGATGTGGCCCTTGCCGTTGATGAGGACCGCCGTGTGGGATTCCGTGAGCCTGAGCTTCCAGCGCTCCAGCGTGAAGGGATAGGCGGCGCGGAACGGGTCGTTGAAAAGCCGCTCCCCGTGGGCCTTGAAGATCACGCTGTTGCGGTCCGCATGCTCGTGGTTGCCGGGGCCGCCGCTGCGCAGGGCCACGACGCCGCCCCCCGGGGTCCAGCCGTCGCGGGACACAACCAGGTCGTTGACCATCCGGTCGTCCAGCAGCGCCGGCTCCGGCTCGGCGACCGGCGCGTCCGGCTCGTACCAGATCATCCCGTAGGAGTACTTGGCCTCGGTCATTTCGCGCGCCGCCCAGCGGGCGACCGGGTCGTTGAAGGTGCGGCCCGCCCAGGCGGCAAAGGAGGTCTCGACCGTGCCGTTTGCGTCCCCGAAGTTGACGATGTCGTAGCGCGGCGGGATGAGGGAGAGCGGAATCCCCATGTTCTCCTGCTTCTCGTTCGGGTTGCGGATCTCCCCCAGGCGCGGCATCGTCATCGCCAGCCCGTAGCGGGCGGTGCCCGGGTAGTTGACCAGCCGCCGGTCGTCGATGCCCTGGGTGCGCCAGAGAACCTCGGCGAAAAGCGCCATGTGCAGGGTCGTGTAGGTCCAGTAGCTGACACCCTCCCCGTAACTCCCGTCGCCGCCGTACATGGTCGAAAACGCGAGCGCGCTGGATCGGGCCATGTCGAGCCAGGAGGCCGCCTGGGGATGCTTCCCGGCCATGAGGCAGCCGGCGATCCCCAGGGCGGCGATCGGGATAACCTTCAGGTTGGTCGAGTTGAGGATCAGCGGCCACCGGCCGAAATTGGTGATCCGGTACGGGTAGTCGTCGTCCGGGTCCAGGCTCCACCCCTTGACCCGGTCCGGGTACTTCATGCCGTAAAGGGTCGTGTAGCAGGCCGGGGCGCCCTTCGTGGCGATCTGGCGCTCGATCTCCGCCCGCTCCGCGGGGGTGAGATTGTCGCCGAGCCAGTCCAGCGCGAAAGCGAGCGCGATCGTCGCCTCGGGCGCCCGCTGCAGGCCGAAGGTCTTCCGGCCGCCCTCGAGGAAGAGGTCCCACTTCGGGTAGTCCAGGAGTTTCCGGATCGCGAGCCGCGCGACGGCCAGGTGGCGGGGATCGCCGTTGACCAGGAAGACAAAGGCGCTGCGCTCCAGGATCTGGCGCACGCGCATCATGTCCACGGCGTGGTCGTTGAGCCGGACGTGGTGCTCGAGGAAGTCGGTGTCGTCGGCCAAATCGGCGGAGACCATCGCGGCCCAGCACTTGGCGAAGCGCGGGAGGGCCGCGTTCGCGCGGATCCGCGGCAGGTCCTCCGGATCGAAGAGCAGGCCGCGGTGGCGCACGGCGCCTGCCGCCGGCGCCGCGTCCCACCCCCCGAGCAGTCGGGCGAGCGGCAATGCGGCCGCCGCGAGGGATGCAGTCTGAACAAACGAGCGGCGTGATTGCTTCATGGGCGCCAGAGGCAAGTGCCCGTCATAGAGACGCCCCGGCCGCCGTCAACGAAGGACGGCGCCGGGACAGAAATGATTTTGAATAACCGGCCGGCGGGCGTACAGTGGGGCATGGTCTCACCCTCCGGTCCCCACCTTCCCCGGCCGCTCGCCGGGCTCAGCGACTACGCGACCGCCGACCGCCCGGGCGTGGATGTCGATGCCACTGTCATGCGGCTGCGGCGGCTGGTCTTTCTCAAGACCTGCCTCACCAAGATGATGGCCGCGCATTTTTGCGGCGTGCCCGAGTGGGAGGTCAAGGGGGCGCTCGGCCTGCACCTCTGGCAGGATGCCGAGCACGGCACCTGGCTGCGCACCCGGGTCACCGAGATGCGCACCCCCCCGCATCACCTCGACCGCGTGCCCGCCGCGGAGCTCGGGGTCTTTGCCGAGGAACTGCTCCGCGCGGCCAGCACGCTGGAACTGCTCGTCGGCATCCACGGGGTCCTCAAGCCGGCCATGCTCGCCGCGATGGAGGCCCACCTCGCCCAGTCGCATCCGGTCGCCGACCAGCCGACGCGGCGGCTTTTTGGATTCATTATGCAGGAGGAACGCGAGCAGATCGCCTGGGGACGCGAGGCCGCCGACGCGCTTGCGGCCAGGGCCGGCGTGAGCCTGGCCGAGGGCCCGCTCGCCGCATGGCGGCGCCACCTCGAGGCCTACCTCTCGGCCGCCGGCGGGGTGTTCGGCGAGGAAACGCCCGCGGCGACGGCCGCGCTGCCCCCGCCGCGGGCCGCCCTGCCCTTCGAGCCGGTGCGCGTTCCCCGGCGCGACGACCGCTTTCCCCACGTGTGGAATTCGCGCGGAGCCTTGCCCAAGCCAGGCGGGGCCGTCCACGAGCGCATCTGGTGGATGATGAACGTGCGGCTCCAGGAGATGCACGTCCCCGAGCTGGTCGCGACCGTCCTTTACGACTGGAAGGACCAGCCCTGGGAGTTTTATCACGATCTGGCCCGGCACCTCTGGGATGAAGTGCGGCACTCCATGCTCGGCGAGATCGCATTCGCCGGCCAGGGGATCGATTTCACGCAGATTCCCACCCATGTCGGCTTTGCCGCCTTTCCCAACACCCGCCTGGACCCGGCCGATCGCTACGCCTTTCTCTGGGGCATCGAGCAGGGGCTGATGATCAAGTCCGGAAAGCAGGCCGAGGTCGCCCTGGCCAAGGCCGGCGGGGACAGCGTCAAGGCCACGTTCCAGGATTTTGACTGGGCTGACGAGGTGCTCCACGCCCAGATCGGCCGTCGCTGGCTCGAGCCGCACTACGGGGATCGCGAGAGGATGAACGACGCCTACACCCGCGTCCGGGGCGAATACGACCGGATGAAGGAGGAGGATCTGGCCAAGCCGGGTCGCGACTGGTGGCCGGCCTTCTACACCCGGAACCTGAAGGACCGCGATCCCCACCACGGTCAGGCGGTGGCCGATGTTCCCCCGATCGCGGGAAGCGGCTACTGAGCCGGATCAGCGGCTCAGGACTTGATCCACAGTTCCCCCGGCCCGCGGAACTGGACCCGCTCCTGCCACTTGAACCCGCCCTCGACGAGGCTGCAGCCGGGCATCAGGGAGAGGAGCGTCTCCAGGACGATCCGGGCCTCCATCCGGGCCAGCGGCGCACCCAGGCAGAAGTGGATTCCCGACCCGAAGGAAAGGTGGTCGTTCTCCATCCGGCGGATGTCGAAGGAATCGGGATTGTCGAAGCGCTCCGGGTCGCGGTTGGCCGAGCCGATGAGCTGGAAGATCATCTGGTTCTCGCCCAGCTCCACCCCGCCGAAGACGTGCGTCTTCTTGATCCGGCGGAAATTCCGCTGCTTGGGCGCGTCGTAGCGGAGCGCCTCCTCGATTGCCGAATCGATCAGGGCGGGCTCGGCCTTCAACTGCGACCATGAGTCGCCGGTCGCCAGCAGCAGGCGGACGAGGGTGCCGATGAGGTTGGTCGTCGTCTCGTGCCCGGCGGTCAGGAGCGTGTTGCAGGTGGCGAGGAGCTCGTCGCGGGTGAAGCGCTGGCCGGACTCCTCCGCCAGGGCGAGGGCCGTGATCACGTCGTCCTGTGGGTTCGCCCGGCGCTCGTCGATCAGCCGCGACATGTAGTCGAACATCTCCAGGAGGCTCTTCTGCGAGACGCTCGCCAGCTCGACGGTCGTCTTGCCGGTACCCTGGAAGCCGAGGATGTCCGCCGACCAGCGCTTGAACAGCGGACGGTCCTGGATCGGGGCCCCGAGCATCTCGGCGATCAGGATGACGGGAAGCGGATGGGCCACGTCGGCCACGAAGTCGAATCGGCCCTGCTTGACCGCCTGCCCGAGCATGTCCGAGGCCAGGGCGCGGATCCGCGGACCCAGGGAGGCGACGGTCCTCGGGGTGAAGGCCTTCTGGACCAGGGCCCGCAGCCGGGTGTGGTCGGGGGGATCCGAGCCGATCACATCCTTCTGGGCGAAGTAATGGCGGAGCGGCGCCAGCTTTGTCCGCTCGCCCTCGCTCAGGTGGTTGAAGAGCAGCGCCTGCCGGTTCTCGTTGGACAGGTTCTCCTTGTCCTTGAGCGAGGCCGCCACGTCGTCGTAGCGGCTGACGACCCACGCCTGCCAGCGCTCGCTCCAGAGGACGGGCGCCTCGCGGCGCAGCCGGGCGTAGATCGGATAGGGATCCTCCATCATCGCCGGGGATACCAGCAGATCGTCCAACCCGGGGTGGGCGTGGGGTTGTTGGAAGCTCATCGCGCGACCGTTGCCGGCTTCATGTTCGCATCGAGGAAGTCGGCGATCGTCGCGAAGGTGTCCTCCGTGCGCTTGTTCATTTCGTCGCGGCCATGGATCTCCGGATAGATCTTGAGGTGCAATTGCCCGCCCGTCCGCTTCAGCGCATCGGCAAACAGGTCGGTCTGGTCGTTGAGATTGGTTCCCCAGACCTTGTCGCTGATCAGCAGGATCGGCGCCTTGACGCGATCCGCGTGGTTGACCGGCGAGATGTCGCGCAGGGTTGCGGCCTCCGTCGCCGGATCACCCACTTCCCGCTTCAGATAACCGTAGAAGGTGGTGTTGGCCTCAAATCCCCCCTTCTTGAAGAAGGAGGGCCCGTTGTCATCCAGCTTGAGATAGGCCATCCAGTCACAGATGCACTCGATGCTGATCCCGCAGCGATAGAGCTCCGG
This sequence comes from uncultured Opitutaceae bacterium, assembly GCA_903891325.1. GTDB lineage: Bacteria > Verrucomicrobiota > Verrucomicrobiia > Opitutales > Opitutaceae > Palsa-1447. The sequence continues at coordinate 65,896 of CAITEC010000029.1, read as the reverse complement.
GGTGTTTTCCAGTGCGCAATCCGCCGAGTATCCCCCGTATCCCTCGCCTGCGACGGCAATTCGCCCGGGATCCGCCAGCCCGCGTGCCAGAGCCCAGCGCACCGCATCCGCAATGTCGTTTTCGACCGCCCGTCCGGCTTGCCGGGTGCCCGCTTCATAGAAAGTCTTGCCGTAGCCTGGGCATCCCCTCGGATTCACCGTAAGCACGGCGTAGCCCCGGCTGGCCAGATACTGGGCCAGGCCATCGTACCCCCACGTCCGTCTCGCATAGACGAGGTCGGGATTGGGAACGACCACGATCGGGAGGTTTTTCGGGGCGCGTCCCGCCGGAACAGTGATGTAGCCGTGAATGAGGAGACCGTCCCGCGCCTTGAAGGAAATCGGCAACTGCCTGCCCAGATCCGACGCGTTCAGCCACGGTGTGGCATCGAAAAGCTTCTTCAGCTTGCCGGCGGCCCGGTCGAGGAGGTAATAGGTGCCCGGGTGTCGGTCGGACCACGAACGGATGATGAACTTCGTCTCGTCGTCGGACCAATCCGCGAGGGTGTTGACCATGCCGGGCAGCGAATGATCGATCGACGCCTGGATCTGCGCAAATTCAGGATCGAGCCACATCACCTTCGGAACGGCTCCCTGGTAGCTGATGCCGACCAGCCTCTGCTTTTTCAGCGAAAAACGCAGCCGGGTTCCAAGTTCAATGACGTTGTTCGGCGGCGCGATGTCGTAGGTCGGATCCGAAGCGATCAGGCGGGACGGCTTGATGCCGTCCAAGTCAAAGGTGGAAATTCCCCACGTGCCATGCGAGGTCAATGTGCCCGCGTAGGCGGTGCGCCCGTCCCAGTCGATCGCGAAGGGATAGCCCCCCATGCCGTTCGAGTCGAATTGGTGCAGGCGAACCCAGGGAGCATCGTCACTTTGGCGGTAGATCACCGAGGTGGCCACGCCGTCGAAGGCGACCCCTATCCGGACCGCACCCTTCCGGTCCGCCACCCATTCGTTTATCCCGAGGTTGTTGTCAGCAACAAGGTGCTGGTTCAAACTGACCGCCGCGGCACGGCCCATGTCGGCGTATCCGGTTCGGGCAGGCGCCGCATTGACCCGGTTCACCACGGGATGAGTCATGTATCCGTCCGAGCCGGTATCGAGGGCCAGAAATTCCTCCGAATGATGGTCTGCGAAGAAAATGTCCTCCATTTCGGGATAGTCGACAAACCCGGAACCGTCGCAACCCACAGCGGAAACGCCGAATTGCCGTCCGTCGGCGCGACGATACATGAAGGCGAGTCGATCATTGGTGAGCCAGATGAAGTTCCGGATCTCGTTGATCTCATCCTTGCCCCATCCCGCAGGCATGAGCGGCGCCTGGATCACGCTCTTCTTTCCCGTGGCCAACTCGACAATCACAAGCACGATGTCCGTTTTATCCTGGCTGATCGGGGACAGGAATCCAATGCGCCGGCCGTCGGGCGACACCATCACATGCGAATAGGCTACATCACGGACGAAATCGGACGCGGGCCTGGGGTTGGCGCGAAGTCCGGGGAGCGACGCAAGGAGCAAACCGACGACTAGGGGTAGTGGGGTTTTCAAGCGGAAAACCTACCGGGATCCGAAACGCCCAGTCAAGGCTGCGGCCAGAGCTGCGGGAACGGCGGGCAATGGAAGCGCTCGCCTTCCACCCGTTTAGGCTTCCACGTAGCTCCGGGTTGCGATGTTGTTGAATCCGCGGAGGACAAGCCGGGAATTGATATGGTGGTTGTCCCCCTCGATCCGGTCGTTGCCGGAATGAAGCTGGACCAGGACGTTCTTCCGGGTGTTCTTCGACGTGTTCGGCATCGACCCGTGGACGGTGAAGTAGTGAAAGAAGAGGACGTCGCCGGCCTCCGCCTCGATCACCTTGGCCCCCGACAGCGGGTAGTTTTTCTCCATGAACGCGCTCGCTTCCTGGCCGTTGGTCCCGGTCGTCCGGCCAAGCCGGTGGGACCCGGGATAGACGCGCAGGCAGCCCATGTCGTCGGTCGCCCGGGTGACGTGGATCGACCCGCCGAGCATGGTGTTGTTGACCGAGGGGAAGTAGGACCAGTCCTGGTGCATCGGGAAGGGCGCGCCCTTCTCCGCGGGCTTCTGCAGGAGCTTCGTGTGGTGCAGGATGATGTCGGGCCCGAGGATCGCCTCGACCACGTCGAGGAAGCCGGGGTCGAGGACGGCCTGGAGCCAGCGCGCGGAATAGGACTGGAGCTGGTGGGTGTGGACGATCACCGAGTCGGCCCGGGCGGCCAGCAGGTCCTTGTTGTCGCCCACCCACTTGCGGTTCGAGTTGTCGTTCCTGGCCGTGTTGTGGGACACGATCCGGTCGAATTCCGACTCCATCTCGCGGATGGCCTGCGGCGAAAAGACCCCGCGGGCGAAGTAGTAACCGTTTTCATCAAAAAATTCCTTGATCTCTTTTGCGTTTTTCATGGGTGTCCGTAGGGATACAGGTGCGGGTGGGAATTGGGTTCAATGGAAGACTTGGGCGGCAAGTGAAAGCCACGTAACGTTATTCTGTTGTCGCTTTCCGCTCTCTATTGTCTCTTTTCAACACTTAAATTGCTAGGTTTGCAGTTCCTGGGTGGAGCGCGATCTCCGAGCGCGCTGAGCGGCGACATTCCCAAACCAGCGTGCCCGGAGGTCCCGCTCCACCCTCGGACCGACCCACTATCCAATTTTCCGATGTCCCATTCGACCTCCCATCTTTCCTGGCCCGCGGGGGCCCTGCCCGCCCTGGTCAGCGGGGGGCGCTTCCCGATGCCGGAACACAATTCGGACTTCCTCTACCGTTCCCCGAAGACGGTCGCCCTGCACCTAAACGACCACGTGGGCCGGATGTGGCTGGGGAGGCGCGAGGTGCCGCTCCAACCCGGGGACTTCACCCTGACGCCGGCCGGCCTGGTGTCCCGCTACGACCTGGAGGGGAACAGCCACCATCTCTGCGTGCACTTCAGGGCCCTCCCGCCGGGGCGTTCGCCGCTGCGGCTGCCCCTGCACTGGCGCACCGGGCCGCACGAGCGCGCGGTGCGCGAGAGGCTGCAGGAGGTGATCGACCTGCACCGGCTCGCCGAGAGCGGCGGACCCCGATCGGCCCTGGCCGGCCGCGCGGCGGGCGCCGCGCTCCAGGCGCTGCTGCTGTGGATCGCTGTCACCGCGAGCCCCGAGGAGCGGGCCGCCGGCTCCTCCCCCACCCGGGTCGACCAGGTGGTCGAGCGGGTCCGCCGGTTCCTCGACGAGAACTACCGGGCGCCGCTGGATGTCGCGGTGCTCGCCCGTCAGGTCGGCGTGAGCCAGAACTACCTCGCGCGGCAGTTCCGCGCCCGGCACGGCGTCCCCCTGAAGCGCTACGTGCTCGGCCGGCGGATCGAGCTCGCGCGACACCTCCTCGCGGCGACGCGCCTGCCGATCAAGGCGGTCGCGATCGAGGCCGGGCTGGGAAACCCGCAGTACTTCCACCGGCGCTTCCGGCTGGCGACCGGCCGGAGCCCGAGCGAGGAGCGCCGGCGGGCCGGATGATCAGGCGACCGCCGCCTGGGCAAAGCGCGTGATCGAGTCGTCCGCCCCGACCTGGATCGGGACCGCCTTGCCGTGGGCCTTCTCCTGGGAATACGGCTCGTTGGACAGCGCGTTGTAGCAGCAGATGTAGGCGCGGCGCGGAATTTCCGACGTATTGGCCTCCGAGGAGTGGAAGGTATTGCAGTGGAAAAAGAGCACGCTTCCGGGAGGCGCCTCGCAGAGGTGGACGGGGAGCCGCGCCATGATCGCCTCGACGCGCGCCGGGTCCGCCCCGTTCTGGCCGCCCACCTTGCCGTGGTCGATCCGGCCCAGGAGGTGCGAACCGGCGATCACCTTGAGGCAGCCGTTGGCCCGCGTGCACGGGTCCAGGGCGATCATGCAGGAGATCATCCGCGGATAGAGGCAGGCGTCCCCGTACCAGTAGCCGTAGTCCTGGTGCCATTCCCAGGCCCCGCCGGTCTTTGGCTGCTTGACGCTCAGCTTGCTGTGCCAGTGGTAGAGGTCCTCGCGCAGGAGCATGCGCGCATTGTTGACGAGCCGCGGATGGGTGGTCACGGCGCCGAACAGGTCCGCGCGCACGTCCGTCCAGAAGGCCAGCTTGCTGGAGCGGCCCGCCGCGTCCGGGATGTCCCATACATTCTCGGTCATCCGTCCCTCCCGCTCGGTGGCGGCGAGGAGGACTTCCACCTCGGCCGGCGTGAATACGTCCTTGGCGAGGACGTAGCCGTCCCGCTCATAGGCCTGAACCTGGTCGTAGCTTAGCATGGTTGAATGATTTTTTGGGTTGGAAAAAAACTCACGCCTTCGCGACCAGCTTCCGCAGGAAGGCCAGCCCGCCCCGGGCAAGCGAGTCCTGGGAGGGGGCAAGCGGCCGCCAGATGGCGGCGGCAGCCGCAATCGCCAGGCATTGCGGGGTGAAGGACTCGATGACCAGGTCGCCCTTGTAGCGGACCGCCCTGAGGCCCTTGGCCACCTGCTCCCAGGCGACCAGCCCGTTGCCCGGCGTGCCTCGGTTGTTCTCACAGGCGTGGAAGTGGGCGAGCCGGCTCCCCGCACCCTTGATCGCCTCGAGGATCGAGTCCTCCTCGATCGTCATGTGGAAGGTGTCGAGGTGGACCTTCACGCTGGGATGGTCGACCTCGTCCACGAGCCTCACGACCTGGGCGGAGGTGTTGACCAGGTCGGTCTCGAAGCGGTTGAGCGGCTCGATGGCGAGCGTTACCCCGTGGTCGGCCGCCCGCTTCCCGGCCTTCCGGAGCCCGGCGACTGCGCGGTCCCACTCCCGCTTCCTCTGCGCGGGCGACACCTGCCGCCGCTTGCCGACTGCCGAATACATCGGGCCGGCGAAGACCTTGACGCCCCACTTGTCGCAGAGCCCCAGCACGTCGGTGATGTACTGGAGGCTCTCGGCGCGGAACCGGGGATCGTCGTGCGTCAGGTCGCGCGACGGGCCGAAGGCCCCGCAGATGACGGGCCGCAGCCCCGTCGCCCGCAGGGCCCTGGCGACCTTGTCGCCCTTGAAGTGGGCCGGGTCCTCGACCGCCACCTCAAAGGCGTCGAAACCCATCCGAGCCGCGCGGCCGATGAGGGCTGCGGAATCGTCGGTGAACGGGGAGGTCCAGACCCAGGAATTTACGCCGATCCCATTTTTCACTTGGAGCCCTCGTTGAAGAACACGTGGAGCCCGTCCTTGCCCGGGGCGACCACGTCGATCCGGCCGGTCCCGCGCAGATCCGCCAGCGCGAAGTGGATCCCGCATCCGGCCCCGATCCCGGGCTGGCCGTAGCTGATGACCTGCTTGGCGAAGCCGGTGCCGTTCCACTTGAAATAGTAGACGCCCAGGTCGTCAAATTCCCCCGGGTCGTGGCCGCAGTGGGCGCGAAAGCGCTTGCCGGTCACCAGCTCGGGCTTCCCGTCGCCGTCAATGTCGGCCCAGATCAGGTCGTGGTACTGAGAGTTGAAGGGGTCGATCGGGTGCTTGATCCAGGAGCGCGTGCCGTCCTTGTTTTTCCTCTGCTCGTACCAGTCCAGCCCGTAGTTGTGGGCCTGGCCGACAATGAGGTCGTTCAGCCCGTCCCCGTTCACGTCGGCCACGATGATGGGCACGCTCGCGCAGCCCAGGTCGTACTCCTTGTGGAACTTCCAGAGCTGCTCGTAGGGTTTCTCCGGGGCCTCCAGCCAGCCGTCGCAAAGGAGGATGTCGGTGCGGCCGTTCCCCGCGATATCGCCAAATCCCAGCCCGTGACCGGAAAATTCCGAGCCGGGGCCCTCCCGCTTGAGGACGTGGGAGACAAATTTCCCCGTGCCCTTGCCCTTGGCGTCGAGCACCCGCTTGAAGATCGTGACCGGCTTTCCCGGGGTGTTCGGGACGATCTCCAGATGCCCGTCACCATCGACGTCGGCGGCGCGGATCGTCTCGATGTTGCCGATATCTCCCAGCGGGTGGACCGTCCAGGGCTTGGTCGGGTCCGCCGGGCACTCCACCCAGCGGAAATCCCCGCCCCAGCCGCCGGTCACGAAATCCATCCGGCCGCTGCCGCTGATGTCCATGTGAATCGTGGCAAAATCGTTCCAGTACTCCCCCATCCGGTTCACGTCGCTGATAAAGAAGCGCTGCCGGAAGTCCGGGCCCTTGTGCCAGAACGAGCCGGAGACGATGTCGGGAATCCCGTCGCCGTCGACGTCCCACACACCGGCCGACTCGTAGCTTTCCGCCGCGACCGTCAGTTTGGTGAATTTTACAGGCATAAATTTCAGGCTCCGTACTTCATCCTGAGCCAGTCGCGGCCCAGCTGCAAATCCTTCAGCGCCTCGGCGGCGCCAACCGGGGGCGGCGCCTCGCCGCGGACAAAGCGGAGAAAATTGACCGCCTGGATCCGCATCGCGTGGTCCTGGGGCATCTTGGGCTTGAACGTGCTGCCGGCGCTCCAGTTGCTCTCGTTGAGATGGGAATAGGGATGCTGGAAGTGGATCGGGTATGGCGGCAGCCCGGGGGTCGGGGCCGTCCCCTTCTTCGGGTCCTTGACGATCTCCACCTCGCCCGCGCGGTTGAGGATCAGCGGGGCGGGAAGCGTCAGCTTCAGGTAGCCGGACTCGAAGCCGACCAGCGCGACCTCCTCCCAGTCGGAAATCGTCGTGTACGGGATGCACTCCAGGGTCACCGGGATGCCCGTGCCCAGCCCGTGCCCAACGATGACGATCCCGGACGGGTCCACGTAGGAGAGCTTGTAGTCCTCCCCCAGCAGGTGCCGGATCAGGTTGAGCTGGTGGATGAAGAAATTGACGAAGTAAAAATAGGCGGTGTTTTGCTCCTCGCTCAGGCCGGGGTCCTTCGGGTCGATGTCCGCGGGCGCCGGGGAGTCGGTCCCGAGCAGCCCGTCGAAGACACCGTTGGCGATGAAGTCCCCGGAGGGGATCGTAACGCGGATATATTGCAGTTTGCCGATCTCGCCGGTCTGTTTCAGCCGCTCGATCTCCGCCTTGGCGTAGATCGTGGCCGGGTCGCTCCTCTTGTGGTAGCCGACCATCACCTTCCCGCCCGCGGCCTTGTCGGCCGCCGCCAGTTGCTCGCCCACCGGCAGCGAGGCGGCCAGGGGCTTCTCGATGAAGACGGGCAGCCCCGCCGCGAGGATCTCGCTCACGACGATCCCGTGGCGGTTGAACTGCTGCGAGGCGACGATCCCGTCGAGCTTCTCCTTCGCGAGCATCTCGGAGGCGAGCTTGTAGACCTTCGGGATGCCGTATTTGGCGCCCACCCGCCTGCCCATGTCCTCCCGCATCTCGGCCAGGGCGACGATCTCGCATCCCTCGATCGTCGCGTAATTCCGCAGGTGCGCGCACTGGCCCATGAAGCCCGTCCCGACGAAGCCGATGCGCAGTTTTTTGTCCTTCGTTGCCATGAAATAATAGGGGGCGTCAGGCCGGCACGGGCACCACCTTGTCGTCGCACTCCTCGACCTCGGCGATGTAGCGGCGCGTCGCGGCGGGAAGCGCAGTCCATATCTTGATCGCAATGATCAGGCCGAGAAGGGCGAAGGGCGCGAGGAAGAGGGGCCACAACCGCCAGTTAAAGGTCGTGATATGGCTCAGGCACACCGCCTGAAGGCCGCTCCCGACGTAGGCGAACCCGTCCACGATGCCCATGCAGGTGGCGGTCGCCTTGCGTCCGCCAAAGTCGGCGGCCGCCGTGCCCGACATGAGCGAGGTGATGCCGACCGCGCACATGACAATCGCCACGGCGGCCGAGCCCGCGATGACCGGCGAGGAGAAGAGGAAGGATGCCATCACCAGCGAGGCGACCAGGACAATGCCGCATAGCATGGCGGCCGGGGGACCGCGCCGGGACTGGAAGAACCTGTCGGAGGTCAGTCCGCCGGCGAAACCGCCCACGATGCCGAAAATGCAGAGGAGCCAGCCCCAGTGCTGCTGGAAAAACAGGGCCCCGGGCTGCCGCACCTCGGCCGAAAAGATGAAGTACCAGTTCGTGATGCCGTCCCGAAAAATGCCCGAGGTCATCTCGATCAGGGCGATCATCAGCATGAGCGGGCTGGTGAAGACCTTCCTGAGGAGGTCCATCTTCGTCAGCGTGATGTGCATCTGGCCGGACGAGGCGTCGTGCGCGTCGAAGGGGGCAAAGCCCGCCTCCTCCGGCGTGTTCTTGATCAGCAGCCAGTCGACCAGCGCCCAGAAGATGAGGATGACCGCGGGAATCAGGAACACCGCCCAGGTCGCGTCCACGCCGCCGCCCTTGAGGCCAAACACATGGAGGATGGACCGATGAAGCCACGTGGCATCTGGCCCGATGCTGGCCTTCGTCATCTGCGCGATGCCCTGGCCCCAGTCTATCGCAAAATAGATCCCGATTGAGATGAGGGATCCGAAGATCGCGCCAAAGGTACCGCGCTCGCGGACGTGGAACCAGTACGCCTTGATCTTGATGATCGAGACGGCGCCGTAGCTCTGGAAATACATATTGAGCGCGTAGATCGCCGAGAACGCCGTGACCAGCCGGATCTTCAACCGGTGGGTCAGGACAAGGTAAGTGAGGACGCCCAGGAGCATGTTGGCGAAGGAGGAGCCGAGGGCGCCGATGAGGATTCCCTTCTTCCCGCCGATCCGGTCCACCAGGGGGCCGTTGACGATGAAGGATAGGGCGTAGGTGCAGGTGCCCGCCGCCGCGATCCAGCCGAAGTCCTCCTTCGTCATGAGCGATCCCAGCGCCGTCTTGGACACTGTCAGGTTGTAGCGCCCCATGTAGAGGAAGGCGTAGGTCATCCCCAGCGGGAACCAGTTGATGAAGCGCCGGATCAGGAACCACCGCCCGTGCCTCAGCGGATTGTTCAAAAAATACACCGTAATCACCAGGACCATGCAGAATCCGATTGTGATTAGGTACATCGTGAGGCGGGCGCTGTGATTCAGATTATAGGCCGGAGCATGACAAGCACAACCATTCCCGGGGCGGCAAATTGTCACAGAGGATGGAATGCTTTTGAACAGGAAGGCCGCGAAGGCCGGAAAGATCGGATGGGAATGGCCCGGTACAGAACTCCAAAATCAGGGATTAAATCCCATCGTCCTAAAGTTCCAGACTCTGTTGGAAGGCATTAGATTATAACTTTCCGGTCTTCCCGATCTTCCTGTTCAAAATCCCCTCTATTGCCTATGCCGGCCCACAAGTTCACGTTGGACCGCTTATGGCCCTGCTCAGCCTCCTCGACATCAGCCTCAGCTTCGGCGGCGCGCCGGTCCTGGGTAACGTCAATCTCCAGATCGACCCCGGCGAGCGGGTCTGCCTGCTGGGACGAAACGGCGCGGGGAAATCCACGCTCATGCGGGTGATCGCCGGGGAGATGAAACCGGACCGGGGGGACATCTTCAGACCCGCCGGTTCGCTGTGCACCCGGCTTCCGCAGGAGGTCCCGACGGACCTCCACGGGGCGGTGCACGACCTGGTCGCCTCCGGGCCAAAGCGCGCCGGTGACCATGAGGAGGACTGGGAGCGCGAAATTCGGCTCGAGGACCTGCTCGATCGGCTCCAGCTCGACCCAAAGGCGGAGTTTTCGACCCTTTCGGGCGGGCTCAAGCGGCGGGCCCTGCTCGCCCGGGCCATCGGCGGCCAGCCCGACCTGCTGATGCTCGACGAGCCGACCAACCACCTCGACATCGAGTCCATCCTCTGGCTCGAGGAATTCCTCGTCAGTTCCCGGCTCTCGCTTTTCTTCGTCACCCACGACCGGGTCTTCCTCCGCCGGCTGGCGACCCGGATCGTGGAGCTCGACCGCGGACGGCTCGCGAGCTGGGCCTGCGACTACGACACCTACCTCACCCGCAAGCAGGAGGTGCTCGAGGCCGAGGAGCGCCAGCAGGCCCTCTTCGACAAGAAGCTCGCGCAGGAGGAGGCGTGGATCCGCCGCGGGGTCCGGGCGCAGCGCTCGCGGGCGCAAAGCCGGATCAACCAGCTCATGCAGATGCGGGCCGAGCGCCGCGCCCGGCGCGACCGCACGGGAAATGTCAGCCTGCGCCTCTCCGAGGCGGAGCGCTCGGGGGTCAAGGTGATCGACGTGGAGAATGCGTCCTTCGCCTGGCCGGGCGGCCGCACGGTCGTCCGCGACCTCACCACGACCCTGATCCGCGGCGACAAGATCGGGATCATCGGGCCCAACGGCGCGGGCAAGACGACCCTGATCAAGCTTCTCCTCGGCCAGCTCTCACCCACCGCCGGGACGATCACTCACGGCACGAAGCTGGAGGTCGTCTACTTCGACCAGCTCCGGGAGCAGATCGACGACACCAAGACGGTCGCCGACAACATCGCCAACGGGAACACGACGGTGACCATCGACGGCCGGTCGCGGAATGTGATGAGCTACCTCCAGGATTTCCTCTTCGCGCCCGATCGCGCCCGCACCCCCGCGCGCGTGCTGTCCGGCGGCGAGCGCAACCGGCTGCTGCTCGCCCGGCTCTTCACGAAGCCGGCGAACGTGCTGGTGATGGACGAGCCGACGAATGACCTGGACGCCGAGACCCTCGACCTGCTGGAGGACCTGCTGGTCGAGTTCCAGGGAACCCTCCTGCTCGTCAGCCACGACCGTGAATTCCTCGACAACGTGGTCACGAGCACCTTCGCCCTCGACGGCCGGGGCGGGATCGTCGAGACGGTGGGCGGCTATGCCGACTGGGTCCGCCAGCGGGGTCCCGCAGCCGCCGCGCAGCCCAAGCCGACCGCGGCGCCGCCGGCCAAGCCCGCAGCAGCGGCGGCCCCCGCGAAGCCGGCCACCCCCGCGCGGAAACTCACCAACAAGGAGAAGCGCGAACTGGAAGCGCTACCCGCCCGGATCGAGGCGCTCGAGACCGAGCAGGCCGCCCTCGCGGCCAAGCTGTCCGACCCCGTCTTTTACAAGGGCGAGCCGACCGCCCCCGCCGCCGCCCGGGCCAGACTCGAGGCCGCGGAGCGCGAGCACGCCGAAGCCTTCGCCCGCTGGGAGCAGCTGGAGGCCCTGCGCACGCAGGACTGAGGGGGTTCGAATGTAGCCGGGGTCCCAGACCCCGGTGGTTGGCGTCCCATTTACACGACCTCCAATCCCCGGTCTCTTCGAGACCGGGCCGGGGTCTAGGACCCCGGCTACATTAATCTCAATCCACGATCACCCGGGCGACCTGCTCAACCCGGGAGTTCAACTGCGCCAGGCTCACCACCGGCCGACCGTCGCAGGTCACAGCGCGAAGCGTGAGGCTGCCAATGGGCGACGCGGGGTCGCCCTCGACCGCGAAGACGGCGGCCGCAGGCGGACTCCCTGTGAAACTCACCCGATCGAGTTCCACTGCGCCCGCTGCGGCCTTCTCGACGGAAATCAGAAACTGCACGCGGCGGGCGTCGAAGCTGCAGTCCACCGCGCGAATCGTGCCGTAGCGGCTCGGGCCGCCGGAGGGTCCCGGCCGCAGCGCGTGGACGAGCAGGGTCGAGTGGGTCATCGCCAGGAAATCGCAGCCTTCAAATGTGAAGTCCCCCTGGTCGAAGGCTGCGTAAAAACCCAGCCGGGCACCGCTGCCCCGCAGGTTCCATCCGAGCAGACCCCGCACGATGTGGTTGCCGGCGGACCGGGAGTCGAAGGGCAGGAGGTAATGCCCCGAGGCAAAGCTGTCGTCGTTGCAGGCAACCAGGCAATTCTCGACCCGAACCCCCCTGCAGCTCCCGGTGTTGATGCCGTCCGCGTACTCGGGCGTGCAGGCCGCGGGCGTGAGGATTTTCACCCCGCGGATCGCGATCTCGTCGCAGCCCCGGCAGTTGATGTTGAAATTCCTCCCGTTGCGAATCGTGATGCCCTCGACCCGGATGCGCCTTGAGCCGGTGATGAAAAGGGTGGACTGGGTCGTCCACGGGCAGGTGTCGTCGGCCGTGTAATAGTCCACCATCCCGTGCTGGTAGTCGTTTCCCGCGAGGACGTAATGCTCATAGGCCTGGTGGTCGATGCAGCCCCGGCCCGTCACGGAGATGTCGCTGCAGTCCCGGATCCACAGCCCGTGCCGGTGCTCGTTTCCACCCGGCGCGCTCGGGCTCACCTTTATGAGGCAACCGGCGGAAAGATGAATCCGCACGCCCGCGGCCTGCCGCAGGCAAAGACCCGACACGGCGAAGACACCCGGCGGAACGACAAGCGTCCCGGAAAAAGCGGCAGCGGCGGCCAGCGCGTCTTGAAAGCCCGCAGTCTGGTCGGTTGCGCCGGTTGGATCCGACAGGAATGTCCCGCCGTCAACAATCCCCGCCTTCCCGGGAACCGGAACATCCGTCTCCGGGGAATCGATTGCCAGCATCAGGGGCGGCAGCTCGTTGATCCGGACCACAAAATAGCGCGGATCGGTGTCGCCGGACTCAAACTTCAGGATCCTTCCCGCCGCCGCGGCCGCTCCTCCCCGGCGCGAGGGACTCACCTCAAAGGTCCGGATATCCTCGGTTGCCTCGACCTCGATCCGGACGCCACCGGCCGCTCCGCAGTGGGCCGCGTGGAGGTGCATGCAGGCCGGATCGTGGATGTGGCAGTACTCCGGCAATTTCCGGTAGGCAGCCGCGAGCCGCTCCCTTTCGCCCACGTCCATCGGGGGAACCTCCGCGACGCGGATCGGGGTTCCATCGACACGGAGCCTGAACGCCCGGCTCGGGAAATCCCCGGCAAAGCCGTAGTCGGTGATCATGCGCGGGGCGGAAGCGTGTTTGAGGGTGGAGCGCGCTCCACCTTCAGGCGTTGCTGTGAGCAAAAAATCGATCTTTTTTCAAATTAACCCGCTTCCGCTAGGCGCCAGCGGCTGCGGCCGGTGACGGCGGCGCGCGGAATCCCGGGCAGATCCACGTCGGCGGTGACCCCCGCGGGAAGCCGCAGCTCGACGTCGATCCGGCCTGCGGCGCGGGCCCAGGAGGCCTCGATCCGGCCCTGCGGCGAGGGAATGGCGACCCGCGCCCGATTGACGCCGGGAATCGAGAATTCGGGCGAGAAGGCGACGCGCCGCCAGGCCGTGGCGGCCTGCGTCACCCCGCCGACATTCCGCGCGAAGTGATAGATCGGGTGCGCGGACCAGGCGTGCGAGCGGCTGGCGATCGTGTCGTTGATCATCACGTCGAAATTTTCCCAGGTGCCGCCGCCCGGGACCATCTTCGAGTAGTGGCGCAGGATGTGCCCGACCACCTCGCGGCGGTGTCCCGCGGCGGCGAGCGCCTCATAGACGTAGGTGACCCAGTAGCTCGACGGCCGGGCGACGCCCTCGGCCCGGTCGTCGCGGGCGTAGGGAAGCAGCGATTTCGAGATGAATTCCCCGTGCCGCGAAGGCTGGAGCCCCGCGTGGATCGCCAGCGTCTGGTTGTGCACGCTGTGCACGGGCACCGGCCGCCAGGCCTTGTCCAGCCCGTCGTGGAAGAGGCCGGCCTTTGCGTCCCAGAGGTGCCGGTTGACGCGGGCAACCTGGTCGGCCAGCCGCCGGGCGATGTCCCGGCCCTCCGCCTTCATCCCGGCAATCCCGGCGAGGACACCCATCTTCCGAAGCGCGAGCACGTGCCAGAGGTTGAGCAGGGTCGGGATCGGGTCCTTGTGGATCTCGGTCCAGTCGAGAAACAGCCAGTACCGGGGGTCGTAGCGGAGAAGCCCGGTGCGGGCGTCACGCCCCTCGGTCAGGAAGTAATCGAGGACGCGGCGCGCCCGCGGCCACTGCTCGACAAAAAGCGCGATGTCGCCGGTCTGGTTGTAATGGTCCCAGATCGTGAGCAGCCAGATCAGCGAGAAATCCGGCAGGATGCAGTGATGGAAACAGGTGGGCGCATGCCCGTAGGTGAGCCCGTTGGGCACGTCCTGGGTTCCGATCTGCCGGATCCCCCGGGCGACCAGCCGGGTGTCGTCGCACAGGTGGAAGGTGTTCTGGGCCTGGACGCGCGCGTCGCCCCACCACTGCGCCTGCTCGCGCCAGGGGGTGTCCACGTAGGAGTCGAGCGCGCACGCCCGCTGGGTGTCCACGCAGATCCGGTGGATCCCGTTGAGGCCGGGATGGTCGGACTCGAACCGGCCCGTGACGTCCATCGGGTACACGCTGTAGCGGAGGGAAAGGCGGAGGGAAATCGGCCCGGCCGCGTCGCGGACCATCGCGACCAGGTAGCGGTGCCCGATCAGCTGGAAAAATTCATGGCGGTTGCGTCCGGGCCGCAGGCGCAGCCGGGCGGCCATCGATGAGCCGCAGCCGAGCCGACCGTCGGGAATCATGGGCGACCCGTCGTCGTTCAGGATTTCCGTGAAGAGAAAGTCGAGGGCCTCGCCCCCGCGGGCCCCGGCGGCGTCCACGATCAGCGTGCCGATCACCGGCCCGCCCATGTCGAGGATGACGGCGCGCCAGCGCTTGCGGCCGGTCGGCGCGATCCGGACCACAGGTCCGGCCGCGGCCGCGGCCTTCCAGCGGGCGGCGGAAAGCTCCCCGCGCGCGCCCACGCTCGCGTTCGTCCAGCCCTCCCATCCCGGATCGCTGCGCCCGGAGGCGGCCGCGAGGGTCCGCGCATAGGGGATCAGCCGGGAGCCGAGGTTGGCGATCCCGCGGGGCTCGAACGAGGGCCAGGGCATGCAGCCGCTGGCCGCGCCGCCCGCCACCCACGGATCGCATTTCCAGCCCCGCGGCGGCGCAGCCGACGTGATCCAGGACTGGTCGCCCTTCCGCAGGTCGGCCTGCTCCTGGAAGCTGAGCAGCCAGGAAAGCCGCGCCGTGTCCTCCCGGTTGCCCGGCGTGAGCCGCTTGATCCAGGTTCCGTTGGTCGCCAGGTCGACGCCGCCCGCCGTCCCGGCGCAGATCAGCCCGGCCTTCCCCTGGTAAAGGTACTGGCCGCTGCTCGATCCGGAATTGTAGACCCGGACGCTGATCCAGTTTTTCCCGCGCCGCAGGCGGGTCGCAAGGTCGTGCTCGTCGTAGGGCCAGCTCGACTGGAAGCCGCGCGCCGGCCCGCGGCCGACGTAGCGGCCGTTGACATACAGCATGTAATTCTGGTCCGCGGTGATGAAGAACGGGGCCTTCCGCGGCGCCCTCGCGAGGCGGAAGTCGCGGCGAAAATCCGCGTACGTGTTCCGGATCTCCAGCGGCAACCCGGGCCAGAGCCACTCCGACTTCTCAAAGGGATGCAGCGGCATGAGGTCAGCCAGCCTTCTCCTTCGTGGGGAGCGCCGACCGGCGATAGCCGACCCCCATCCGGTCAAAGCGGGCGAGGATCCGGCGGAGCCTTTCGCGGAAGTCCGCGAAATCCTTCCGCTTGGCCGGGCTCCAGAGGACCTCGGAGAGCGCGGTCAGCCGGGGGAAGGTCATGTACTCGAGCCGGGCCCATCCCGGGATGTCCTCGCGCCAGAGCTGGCCCTGGCCGCCCAGGACCCGGGCGTGATGGGCGGGCTCCAGGTCCTCGGGGATCGGCTCGTAGGAATAGGCCTTCTCCAGGGAGGTCTCCATCCCCCAGCGGTCCTCGTCCCCCCCCGTGTTGCTCTCCGTGAAGTTGAAGTAGGTGTGGGTGTGCGGCGCCATCACCACGTCGTGCCCCATGCGGGCCGCCTGAACGGCCCACTTGACGTCGCGCCAGGCCATCATGGCGGCGCCGGGGGCGAGTCCGCCCTCCTGGATCTCATCCCAGCCGATCAGCCGGCGGCCGCGGTCGGCGAGGAACTTCTCCGTGCGGCGGACAAAGTGGCTCTGCAGCTCGTGCGCGTCCTTCAGCCCGTTGGCCTTCATGAAGGCCTGGGCATGGGCGGACTTCTCCCACTGGTCCTTCATGGCCTCGTCGCCGCCGATGTGCACGAAGGTCCCCGGGAAGAGCTGGAGGACCTCGGTGAAGACGTCGTCCAGGAACTGGAAGGTCTCCGGCTTGGGCGCGTAGGTCTCCATGATGATGCCCCAATGGCAGCGGACCATGGGCTGGTACTCGGGCACGTCGGTGTTGCCCAGGTGCGGGTAGGCGGCGAGCGCGGCCGAGCTGTGCCCCGGGAGCTCGATCTCGGGCACGACGGTGATGAAGCGCTCCGCCGCGTAGGCGACCACCGCGCGGATCTCCTCCTGCGTGTAGAATCCGCCATGGGGAACGCCGTCTCCCCTCCCCTCCTCGTCCCGCCGGGGCGTCTCCGCCCTCCAGGCGCCGATCTCCGTCAGCCTCGGGTACTTCTTGATCTCGATCCGCCAGCCCTGGTCGTCGACCAGGTGCCAGTGAAAGACGTTGAGCTTGTGGAGCGCCATCAGGTCGATGAAGCGCTTCACCTCGGCCACCGAGGCGAAGTGCCGCGACACGTCGAGCATGGCCCCGCGCCAGCCGAAGCGGGGCGCGTCGGAAATCTCGACGGCGGGGACCTCCATCCGTCCGTTCTGCGCCCGCAGCCCGCTCTGCTCGATGTCGGGCGGAAGAAGCTGGCGCAGCGTCTGCACCCCGTAGAAGGCGCCGGCGGGCGCCGCTGCGCGGATCGCCACGCCGCCCGCGCCGGCCGAGAGCCGGTAGCCCTCGCCACCCACTTCGCCGGCAAGGGCCGGGTCCACCGAAATGCTGATTGCCGGGCCCGGGCCGGCCGCGCCGGCCTTCAGGCCGAGCCAGCGGGAGAGCCATGCCGCGGCCGGGGCGGCGGCGGCATCGTGCCGGATGGCGGTCGCCGCCGTAAGGACGAAGGGCGCGGCGCTCGGGACGTTGATTTCACGGGGGGCGGGTACGATGGCGGGTGTCTTGGTCACAGGGTCTTCAGCCGATCACGGCTTCGCTGACCGGGTCGAAGAGGTGGGCGTGGTCGAGGTCGAAGACCACCTTGATCTTCTGGTTCACGTGGAACCGGTCCGTCGGGCGCATCCGCGCGATGAACGACGTCGCCCCGGTCTGAAGATAGAGATAGGTTTCCGCGCCCATCGGCTCGGAGACCTCGACGGTCACGTCGGCGGTCCGGGCGGGGTCGGCGGACGGCAGCGTGAGCGCCTCGTGGAGGTTCTCGGGCCGGATGCCGAAGATGATCGGCTTGTCCACGTACGCGGCGGCCTGGCGGGCGAGGCTCTCGGTCAGCGCGAGGGTGAGCGGGGTCCCGCTGTTGCCGGACTCGACGAAGGCCAGGTGGCCGCCGGAGTGCCTGATCGTGCCCTTGAAGAAATTCATCGGGGGCGATCCGATGAAGCCGGCGACGAAGAGGTTCGCGGGATGCTCGTACAGGGCCAGCGGCTCGGCGACCTGCATGATCCGCCCGTCCTTCATGACGCAGATGCGGGTGCCCATGGTCATCGCCTCGAGCTGGTCGTGGGTGACGTAGATCATGGTCACGCCGAGGCGGGCGTGCAGCTTCGATATTTCCGTCCGCGTCGAGGCGCGCATCTTCGCGTCGAGGTTGGAAAGCGGCTCGTCGAAAAGGAAGACCTTCGGCTTGCGGACGATCGCCCTGCCCACGGCCACGCGCTGGCGCTGCCCACCCGAGAGGGCCTTGGGCTTGCGCTCGAGGTAGGGCTCCAGGCCGAGCATCGCGGCCGCCTCGCGCACGCGCACGTCGATCTCCTTCTTCGGGAATTTCCGGAGCTTCAGCCCGAAGGCCATGTTCTCGTAGACGGACATGTGCGGATAAAGCGCGTAGTTCTGGAAGACCATCGCGATGTCCCGGTCCTTCGGGAGCACGCTGTTCACCACCTTGCCGTCGATCGAGACCGTGCCGCCCGTGATCTCCTCCAGCCCGGCGATCATCCGAAGCGTCGTGGACTTGCCGCAGCCGGAGGGCCCGACAAGGACCATGAATTCGCGGTCGCGGATCTCGAGGTTGATTCCGTGCACGACGGGGACGCCGGCGCCGGACTTGTCGGGGTAAACCTTTACGAGATTTTCAATGATTACGTTGGCCATGGGTAGGGGAGAAAGCTGGCTCGATTGACCTTTTATTGCGCAAAAATGACAAGCACGTTCACAGGGGATTTGATTCGGCCGCCGCGACGAAGCTGTCCTTGTCGTGGTTGTACTGGGCGACGCAGATCGCGCCATAGTTGCCCACCTCCTCGCCGAGGGCTGCGGGGACGATCCGGCATCCGGCCAGCGAGCCGGGCAGCGCCTCGCGGGCGAGGGCCCGCCGCATGCCGGGCTCGAGCCACGGCCGGCTCCGCACGTAGACGCTGCCGATCACGATGCACTCGAGGTTCAGGATATCGACGAGCAGGGCAAGGGCCTCCCCGAGGCGCTCCCCGCAAAGATCGAGGAGTTCCCGGGCCAGCGGGTCGCCGCGCGCGGCGGCCTCCCCGGCGGCCGCCGCGGTCACGTCCCCGATCCGCGCGCAGCCAAACCCCGAGGTCAACCCGCGGGCGGCCAGGAATTCCTGCGCCCAGCGGCCGAGCCCACCGCCGCTGCAGAAGCCCTCGAAGGATCCGCGCTTGCCGTGTCCCGGGGGGCCGTCGGCGGCCAGGCGGATGTGCCCGACCTCGCCCGCGTTGCCGCAGCCCAGGTAGAGCCGGCCGTCGAGGATGAAGCCCGCCCCCATGCCGGTGCCGGCGGTGAGGAACGCCAGGTGCCGGGATCCGCGGCCCGCACCGTAGCGCCACTCGGCGATGGCGCAGGCCTTGGCGTCGTTCATCAGGTAGGCCGGCCCGCCGAAGCGCCGGTTGAAATAGTCGACGACCGGGATCTCGTCCCAGCCCGGGAGGTTCGGGGCCTGGGTGATCACCCCGCGGGCCGCGCCCAGGGTGCCCCCGGAAATTCCGATCAGGGGCGAGGCGCCCGGTCGCGCGCGCTCGATGGCCGCGGCCAGTTCCGCCAGCGTGTCGTCCGGGCCGCGCGTGGCCATTCGGTGGATCTGGACGATCCGGCCGTCATCCCCCAGCCGGCAAACCGCGGACTTGGTTCCTCCAATGTCGATTCCGAAGGTCATCGTGAAAATTTCCGTTGAAGGGGATTCACCGCGGGGCATCCATCAGGCTTAGGCCCATCAGCCCGATCACGACATCCTGCGAGAGGGCTTCCAGGGTCACGGCGGCGAGTTCCGCCCCCGGGAGAAGCTTCCAGGAAAGCACCATGGCGCGGCAATTGGCGCCCAGCTGCACCATCGGGGGAGGCGGCGAGGGCAGGCAGAAGGCATCCGTCTCATAGCTGTAGTCCAACCCTCCCCAGGTGCAAAGCGACCAAAAATTGCGCGGGGGAACGAGGTCGAGGGTCTCGACGCGCCCGTCGGCGTAGTCAAAACGCAGGACGGCGTTCGCGATGCCCATCTGGATGGGAAAGGTCGATCCGCAGACCAGGAGCCAGGCCGTGGTCGCGGTCCGGCCGACGGGGACGGTCACCGAGCGCGGCCAATTGTCCCAGTGGGAAGTGAAGCCGATGTTCCGCCCGGGACCGGGACGCGCAAAGGGAACGCCCTGCGGCGTCAGGATCCGGCCGTCACCGGCGGCCAGCCCGTCAAGCGCGTCCAGCCGGATATCCGGAGGCTCCTCGCGCCAATGCGGAAAGGTCCAGGCCGAATAGCCGTCCACCCCGAGCCGGACCGAGCAGGTCCTCGGCCGCGGCGACAGGTAGCGCTGCCTGAAGATTTCCCTCACGTCCGCATTGAGGAGCCCGCCGATGTCCACGCAGGTCCAGGCGGATCCCGGCGGCGCCTCGCGGGGGGTCCGCGCGGCATGCGCCGCCGCCGCGGCGGAATCCCGCACGGCCAGCTTGATTATCCGGTGCCGCGGCAGGTCGCCGACCTTCCCCGTCACAAGGGCAACGTGGTGCCCGGGTTTCCGCGCGAGCCGGCCTGTCAGGAATCCGCCCGAAACCACCGGGTCGGCGATCGCACCGTGGAAATCCCGAAGCACCCCGCCCTCGCCGACTTCCAGCCTGACGGCCGTCCCCGCCTCGCCCTCGACGAACTGAGCGGGGGCGGCCGGGACGCGTCCGGTAAGCGCGACCGCGAGCTCGGCGCGGCCTTCCGCCGGGCCGAACCGGGGAATGGCGACGGCTATCCAGGTGAAGCCAAATCCCGGCTCGGCCGCCCAGGCGACCTCCCGGCCGGCCCAGGTGACGCGCGCGACCGCCGCGGCCCGGACGGGGACCCGGAAGGCGACCGCGGCGTCCCTGGAAAGCTCGAGGACGTAGCGCTCCGTATCGCCGTCCCGGCGGTATTCGAGCGAGAAATCGGGAGTCTTCAACGAGGCCGACGGCCACTCCGCCGGGAAGGCCGGGTGGATCCGCACAACGCCGTTCGGGTAGTCCGGATCGTAGCCGAAGAGCCCCTCGGCGACGACCCGCGCAAACATGTGGGCGCTGTCGCCAAAATCGGTCCCCGCGCCGATGTGGCTGAACCCGCCGGGGACCGCGCTCGCATAGCATCCCTCGAGCAGGGTCCCCCGGAGTAGGTCCCACCCCTCCTCCGCCAGGCCCGTCTGGAAATACGCGAGCGCAAGGTGGCAGAGGTCGCCCGAGAACATGTCGCGGACCGACCACTTTGAGGGGACCCAGTTGCTCTGCTGGCAGAGGACGCCGCCGAAGGGCAGCCGGATCCTCTCGAGGGCCCATTCGGTGAAGAAGAGCGACTGAAGGGCCTCGTCGGGCGTGACGATGCCCGCGTCCACCGGCAGGAACTGGCTGCAGGTCCAGGACTCCGCCTGGACGCGACGGTGCCCGCCCTGCTCGACGTAGACGCCGAAATGCCCCCGGTCCTTGAGCCAGAGCACGTCGCGCAGCGCCCGTGCGATCTTGTCGGCTCGCGCGCCGTGGCGGGCTTCCGCCGCATGATCGCCGGCCCGGCGTGCGAGGTCGGCCGCCGCCCGGTGGCCGTAGAAGGCGTAGGCGGACTCCTCCACCCCGCCGCCGCCGTTGTACCAGATGCTGTCGGTGGGAAGCGTGTTGTTGTAGCTCTCGTAAAGGCCGTCGTCGTCCGGGTCGAAGCACTCGCGGGCCCATTCCAGGTGAAGCTCGAGCGCGGGCCGGAGGATCGTCTCCAGCGCCGGATCGGCCGTCCAGCGCCAGTCGCGGATCGTCTGGTCGAAAAACTGCGTCTGGGTATTATAAATCGACTGGTCGGGCGTTATCCGGCCGCGCCCGTAGAAACGGGAGGGAAGGCCTTCCTGGCAGAGCCTCAGTCCGGGGTCCGGCCAGGGTTCCGTCCGGGTCCCCGCCTCCTTTTCCTGCAGCGCGACGTAGTGGGCCGCGTTCTCCCTCACGCGGTCGTGCCAGCCCAGGACCGTGGCCCCGTTGATCACCCTCCAGCCGATGAAGCGGATGCTGAAGCTCATGCAGCCGTGCCGGAAGATGGCCGGATCCTTCTCGCAGTTGCCGTCGATGGGGTGGCAGACCGCGGCGACCGCCGCGTCGAGGAAGGGGTCGGGGGTTGCGGACCGGATCCGCTCGACGGACTCCAGGCGGGCGAGCGCCCGCTCGAAATCCCCCCGCGGCGCCAGCTCCCTAGTGAGCGTGCCCTCGACGCCGACCGACCAGAAAACCGCGTCCTCGCCGGCGCCCAGGGCGATCACCTCGCACGCGACCGGAAGCGATCCGGCGACGGAGGCCGCAAGGCCCGCGGGCGTCGCCCCCGCCGAGGCGTCGGCGAGGGCCCTCGTTCCGCCCCGGTCCGAGCGGCCCACGGCCGCAGCGGCGCCCGGCGAGGCCGCCAGCCGAAACCCGCCCCCCCCGATCCCGACCTCGTTGCCCCGGCTCCACTCCGGCATCGGCCCGATCAACAGCTCGGGCTTGATCCCGCCGTCGGTCCGCAGGACCTGCGGATTCCCCCGGTTTACCGGGTCCCAGCGCGTGCGGGGGTCCTCGTCCCTGACGGCCCCGCCCAGGGTCCAGGCCAGCCGGTCCCCCTGCAGCAGTCCCCGGGCAGACAAATGCGCCGCGAATCCGGCCCCGTCCGCAAGCGGCGCGATGACCAGCGTCACCTCAACCCCGGGCAGGCACGGGTCCGTCATCCGCCAGGTCATCCGCCCGCAGCGGTAGCGGGTCTCGACCGCCTCGTACTCGTGAAACCAGCGGCCGCCCGCGCCCCTCAGGATCGCCGCCGCAAATGAGCCGTGGACATAGGGCTTCGCGATCAGCCGGATGAAGGGCCGGTCGCCGGCGAGGGTGACGCCGCCGGCATTCGCCGGCCCGTAGAGCGGCCGGTTGTTGAAGAATGCGCCGTCCCGGCCCGTGATCTCGCGATCGAGCGCGCCGTAGCGCAGGCTTCCCTTGCCGAGATAGGCCGCGGTCACCACCTGGCCCGGCTCCCGCATCGGCGGCAATTTCATCTCTTCAGGGCGCCGTAGGCCTCCTTGACGGCCGCGAAGGCCGGCTTGGGGTGAAAGGGATAGGCGATGTAGGCGTCGGACATCTGGGGCCAGCTGTCCGCGAGGTTCCACAGGAAGATCCCCCAGCACTCCGGCTGGTTGCCGTAGAACTCCACCCAGAACTTCGTCGCCTCGGCCTGCAGCTTCTGGGTCTTCGCGATCAGGTCCTCCAGCGATGAGGGCTCCTCCCATCCCCGCGCCTTGATGCTGTCCCAGAAGGTCCGGAACCGGCCCTCCATGTCCAGGCGCGCGCAGTCGGCGCCGTGCGTCAGGAACTCCGGGTTCCAGATCGGCCAGCGGTTTTCCGGGCTCGTGAAGGCCTCCACCACCTCCATCGGCGGCATCCCCAGGTGGCCGATCTCCGTCACCATCCGCGGCCGCTGCTTTACGTAGAAGTCGGACTTGTAGGACCAGCCGTGACCCCAGATGTGGCAGTCGCCCTCCAGCGGGGAATTCTGGTCGTAGGTGAGCGGCGAATACGGCGAGGTCGGAACGTAGGGCGTGAGCGGGGCGTGCTCGCGGACCACGGAGGCCAGGACCTCCTTGCTGAGCCGGTTGAACCGGTAATTCGGGTAGTTGAAGCTGTTGTCGGCCAGGACATCGTTCTCGTTGTCGCCGAACCAGGCGGCCATGGAGGGGTGGTTCCGGAGCCGCCGCACCTGGTGCACGGCCTCGCGCTGGGCCTCGTCGAGGAAGGCGAGGTCCTGGGGATAGCAGCCGCAGGCGAACATGAAGTCGTGGGTCAGCAGGATTCCCAGCTCGTCGCACAGATCGTAGAAGGAGTCGCGCTCGTAGACCCCCCCGCCCCACACCCGCATGGCGTTGATGTTGGCGCCCTTGGCCGCGGAGACCAGCTCGCGGTAGCGGGCGTCGGTCACGCGGCAGAACATCGCGTCGGCCGGCGTCCAGTTCATCCCCTTAAGGAAGATGGGGCGGCCGTTGACCGCCACGATGAAGGAGATTCCCCCGTCGCCGGTCGGCTCCTGGATGAGGGCGATTGTCCGGATGCCGAAGCGGCCGGTGCGCCGGTCCAGGTCGCGGCCCTGGCGGCGCAGCGCGGCGCTCCACTCATAGAGCGGCTGGCCGCCGTGGTTGTGGGGCCACCACAGTTTCGGCTGCGTGACGGTGAAACGCTCGACATGCCGGCCGCCGGAGCCGCCGACGGGGATCGCAAGCCGCCGCTCCTGCCCCGCCACGTTCAGGACGCACTCGACCGTACCGGGCGCGCCATGGTTGCGCCTGAGCTCGACGAGCGCCTCCAGTTCGGCGGTTCCGCCGTGGAGCGAGACCGTGGTCACGGCCACATCGTCGACTTCCACCTCGTCGACGAGCAGGAAGGAAACCGGTTTCCAGATCCCGATCGTGACCAGGCGGGGGGAGATGTTCCACCCGTAGCAGGACTGGGACTTGCGGACCTGGAGCCGCAGCGGGGGGCCGTAGCCGCGGACCTCGGGCGTGTGGGAGCGGCCCGGGGGAAACACGGGCGCGCCGAGGCAGACCTCCAGCCGGTTGGATCCCGGCCGGACCCGGTCGGTGACATCGATCCGCAACGGCGTGAACATGTTGCTGTTCTCCCCGACCTTGACGCCGTTCAGGTAAACGGTCGCGAAGACGTCGAGGCCCTCGAAGAGCAGGTGGAGCCGCTGGCCCTCGGCCGGGACCGGGGGAGTCACATCCACCCGGTACCACCAGTCCCACTCCTCCATCCAGCGGATGTGGTCGTGGTTCAGCCCGAAGAAGGGGTCGCCGATGATCCCCGCCCTCTGGCAATCCAGGTGCACGTCGCCCGGAACCTGCGCCGGGATCCAGCGAGTCTCGACGGGCCGCGTCGAGCACCCGGGGGTCAGGCCGAGCCCGGGCTCGACGTACACCACTTTCCAGTCACCGGTCAGGGGCAGGGCATTCTTCATGGGTTGGCCAAGTGTCAGCGGCTGACGAATTCAAGGTCAAGCGGCGCGAAGACGCGCTTCCCCTCGCGGGACACCAGCGTCACGCCCCCGGGGCTCGGCACGATCCGGACCACTTCGCCAAAGCCCCGCGGCGTCGCCGCCATCGCCAGGATATGCGCAACGCGGGTCGGGTGGAGCGGATCGAGGTTCTCCGCGGTCGGAATCCCGGCCCGGTTGAGCAGGTTTCTCCCGGCGGACTCCGCGAGCCCAAGGTGAAAGAAGGAGGTGACCTCCTCCAGGCCGAGCACATTCACGTGCCGGCCGTTCCACGGCGGGTAGTGCCTTCCCCCGTTCGAGATCCACAGCACCGTGTGCCGGAGCACCCGCGGGTTCTTGAGCGAGAAAAAGACGTGGCCCTCGGCGGGAAACGAAACCGCGCTCCAGGCGAAGGGCTGCGAGGGATCCCCCTTCAGGAGGACCAGGTCCTCGAAACCGCGCCGCGCCGGGAAGCGGCTCAGGTCGGCCGTGCCGCCATCGCGGGCCGGCACCCGCCGCAGGGACGTGAAACCGGCGCCCAGGCGAAGGGCGTGGTAGCCGCGCTTCTCCGGGGTCTCCCACGGGTCCGGCACCACCCAGCCCCGGGTAAACCCGCTCACCGAGACAATCCCGGAGCCCTCGATGTCCGGGAAGCGGAGCATCGGGTGTGTGCCCAGGCACATCGGGCCTTCGAAACCGGAAAGGACGTGCTCGCAGTAGACCGCCGCGTGGCCGTCGCGGAGCGTGATCCGCTTGTCCACGACGCCCTTCCGTATCCGAGTTTTCATGACAGCGTGGAGGCCGGACGCGCCCCCCGCCCGGCTCCGCCCGGCGAGCGTCCAGGCCCGGTTCGCCGTCTCGCCGTGCGGCGGGTGGCGCTCCCCCCGGAAGGGGGTGTCGTTCCCCCCGAAGGGCGCGCAGAAGAAGTCGCCCCGCAGGATCCGGAGCATGGCGGGGATCCCCGGGAGCTTCTCGCCCTGCCAGGGCGCGATCGAGAAGGGCTGCACCTCGCGGCGGCCCAGGCGGAAGAACACCGGCCCGAGCTGCCCGCCGACGCGGGTGAGATAGGCCCGCACGGTGTCGTTTCGCAGGTGCCAGCCGGCCGGGGTGGAACGAGCTCTCCGAGGGGTCGAAGTCATCCCGCCAGCCAAGCCCATTCCGTTTTCCCCGTCCAGCCGACATTCGTTCGCGCCAGGAAAAAGCGCTGATTTTCGGCCCATCGGACGGAGCCCGGCGGAACTCCCCGCAATGGCATCCTCCCCATCGACGATAGCCGTGTCCGATGTAGCCGGGGTCCGAGACCCCGGACCGACCCCGAAGGGGCCGGGGATCGAGAATAGGACCCCAAGCATCCGGGGTCTCGGACCCCGGCTACATCGGAACAACTCCAAAGGTTAGACATTGGGGATCGGTTTCGATAGCCAAACGGGCGATCCGCCAGTCTTCGAACGCAAATTCTTCACCTATGAAAACCATCCGAATCGACGACATGCCCTGCCGGCGGACAGCACCCACTACCCCGACTCGGGAAAGTGGGCGCTGATGCCCGCCCGCAAGGTGTTCAGGATGACGGAGGCCGACTACTACGACGGCGAGGAATGACTTTCCACTCGAAACCAGGCCTGAAGGTGGAGCGCGATCTCCGAGCGCGCTGAGCGACCATAGTCCCGAACCAGCGTGCCCGGAATTACGATCATCCACGCAATCGCAATGCCAGCCAAAATGCCCCGCAGATCAACATTTACAACCTGACCCTCAAAAATTGCCGCCCCTAAGCCCTATCCAATGTCTCGGCTACGTAATGGTTGAGGCTATCGCCCTGGGCCATCGCCTTGAGGGCTATTTTCCGATGAATTTCAGGGGATAGGCGCACGACAAATTTGCCACTGAATTTCCGTTTCGAGGTGGAAGCGGGCAATGGTTTGCCGTCGGTGAGCAATAGGTGGACCCATTCGTCCACAATGGTCTGAAGTTGTGCCAGGACCTCCGCCTCGGTGTCGCCATGGCAACTTTGCCCGACCAGAGGAGGAGCGCTGCCGACAAAGCAGCGATCCTCGGCGCTCCATTCGACGATTTTGATATACTGCTTGGCGGCCTCAGCAATTTGGGCGGCAGTGGTTTTCATTTCCGGGACTCCTGAATGGCTTTGCGGGTTAGCTTCTCCTGGTAGTGCAGCGCATCGTCTCCCAGTTTGCCGGATAGTGTCACCCGGAGCCCTTTCGGATGCTCCAGGTTGCGATGACTGCCTTTGCCACCACGATTGACAAAACCTGCGCGCTCAAGATCCGAAATCAACTGACGGACTTTACGCGGCACGATAAGCAGTATCAATATGATACCATAAAAGTCAAGCACCACAGGCCTGAAGGTGGAGCGCGATCTCCGAGCGCGCTGAGCGACTCTGACTCAAACCAGCGTGCCCGGAGTCCCGCTCCACCCTCAATCTCACCCATCACCCAATCCCGGCCGGCGGACGGACATCCTCATCCCTTGACCGCGCCCATGGTCAACCCGCGGATGAAGCTGCGCTGGCCGATGAGGAAGACGACGACCACGGGCAGGAGGACGAGGAGCGAGGCGCCCATCATCAGGTTCCACTGCGTGCCGCCCTGCGATTGGAACTCCTGCATCCCCAGCGGCAGCGTGTACATGGACTCCAGGTTCGTCACGACCACCGGCCACAGGACGGCGCTCCAGGAGCCCATGAAGGTGAAGATCGCGAGCGTGGCCAGGCCGGGCCGCGCCAGGGGAAGGATCACGCGGGAAAAGGTCTGCCAGTGCGAGGCCCCGTCGATCCGGGCCGCCTCGTCCAGCTCCCGGGGGATCGTCAGGAGGAACTGGCGGAGGAGAAAGGTGCCGTAGGCCGAGAAGAGACCCGGTACGATAAGGGCGAAGAAGGAGTCGAGCCCGACCAACCGGCCGACCAGCGGGGCGTGGGCGGAGGAGCCGAGGTACCGCAGCCCCGACCAGTCCACATAGGGCACCGCGGTCGCGAGCCAGTCCGCCAGGTGCTTCATCAGCGCGAATTGCGGGATGAGAGTCACCGGCGCGGGCACCATCATCGTCGCCAGGTAGGCGAGGAATATCTTGTCGCGGCCCGGCCAGCGGAGCCGGGCGAAGGCGTAGGCCGCGCAGGCGCTTGTAAAGACGCTGCCAACGGTGACCGTGAGGGCGACGACGATGCTGTTCAGGTAGTACCGGACAAAATCGACCTGGGCGAGGACCTTCGCGTCGATGCCGACATTGCCCCTCCAGACATCCGCGAAGTTGTGCCAGCGCCATTCGCGGGGCCAGAAGATGCGCCAGAGCGGGTCGCCGGGCGCCAGCGCGATGTGGCCGCTTCCCAGGGAGGTCGTGACCATGAGGGCGAGCGGGGCGACCATCGTCACCGCGAAAAGCAGCAGCGGGATGTGCCAGAGGGTGCGGGCGGTGAATTTCATCGGGCTGGGCTAAAGGTTGGTCTCGCCGGCGCCTCGGCGCGCCAGGACGGTGACCGCGAGGGTCAGCGCAAACAGGATCCAGGCGATCGCCGAGGCGTAGCCCATCTCGAAGAACCGATAGGCCTTCAGGTAGAGGTAGAACACGAGCGTGGTCGTGGACCCGTAGGGGCCGCCGTCGGTCATGATGTAGGCCACGTCGAAATTCCACTGGAGGTTCGCAATGAGTCCCATCGTGAAGATGAAGAAGGTCGCCGGCCGCAGCGCGGGCCAGGTGACGACCCGGAACTGCGCCCACCACCCCGCCCCGTCCATCCGGGCCGCCTCGTACAGCTCCTCGGGGACGGTCTGGAGCGCGGCCAGGTAGATAATCATGCTCGCCCCGCCGATCGTCAGCCAGAGCATCATGAAGATCAGGGCCGGCTTGGCCATGCGCGCGTCCTCGAGCCAGCGCAGCGGCGGGAGCCCGGCCCGCTCGAGGAGCGCGTTGAAGACCCCGTAGTTGGGCTCGAACATGTACTTCCACAGGAAGAAGATCGCAACGCCGTAGAGGATGGACGGCAGGAAGTACACGAGCCGGTAGAAGGCCTGGAAGCGCAGGCGCTGGTTGAGGACGAGCGCAAGCGCGAGCGAGCCGGCGATGTTCAGCGGGAGGACGAGCAGCATGAAGAACGTGTTGCCCAGATAGCGCCAGAACTCGGCGTCGTCGGCCCTCCAGCCCTCGGGTGTGGCGTGGAAGCCGAAGAGCCTCTCGTAGTTTCCCAGGCCGATCCAGTGCGGCGGGCGGAGCGCGTCCCAGGAGGTGAAGCTCAGGTAGATTGAGACAAGGACCGGGCCCGCGGTAAACAGGGCGAAGCCGATGATGTTGGGCAGCAGGAACGCCGCCGCCGGGCGGAGGTCGCCGGGCATTTTCCGGGGCTTCATTGGTAAAATCCATCCTCCTTCTCCCGCTCGAGCCAGCGGTAAATCTCACCCTCGAGTGTCTTCAGGATGACCGGGATCGGAACGTCCGGCTCGGAAGACACCTGGTCGAGCCGCCCGTCGATGATCCGCCGCAGCTCGGCAACCCCGGGCCCGCGGACGGGGAGACGGCACATGCCGCTTTCCATCGTGTCGTTGTAATACCGGAGATGGACCGGGTCGGGCGGTGGCGCGCCCGGCGGGCGCGCCAGGAGCTCGCGGAAGACGGGGCTGAACGCGCCCGTGCCCGTGTGGATCGCTATTCCCCGCGGGCTGAGGTAAAAACGGAGGAATTTCCGAGCGGCGTCGATCTGCCTTGATCGGGACGAAATGCCGAGCAGGTAGGCGCCGTTCGCCGTCACCCGCCGTCCGCCCGGACCGGAGGGAAAGGGCAGGACGTCCCAGTCGAAGCCGACCGGGACGCCGTACTGTCCCGGCTTGGCCCAGAGCCCGTGGATCCGGGCGGCATCCTGGCCCCGAATGTACAGGGTCTGCATGCTCATGTTCGACCCGGTCGTGGCCTCCGATCGGCTCAACACCGCCCGGGTCGCAACGAGCTTCCGGACATAGCGGCACATCTCCTCGACCTGGGGGCTGCGGACGAGGACCTTGTGCGGGTTGCGGTCATCGTCAAAAACCTCCCCGCCGAAGGTGAAGAGCAGGCTCGCCATGTCCGGCATCGAGCAGAAGAACTCCCCGGGGGCGCCCGGATTGCCGCTGCGGCGCGAGAGCTTGGGCGCCACCCGGTAGACCCAGTCCCAGGTGACCCCTGCAGCGGGCGGAATATCAACCCCGCCCTTCCGGAAGATGTCGCGGTTGATCTGGAGGATGACCCCGCACATGTCGTAGGGCACCGCGAAGTAGCGGCCGTGGTAGAGGAGTTCCTCGGGGACGATCGGCATGTAGGTCATCCGCTGCTCGCGGGCGGCCGCCTCCATGATGTCCGTCGTGTCCACGAGCATTCCCCGGTCTGCCCACTCGTAATAATTGTTGATGTCCACGAACATCACGTCGGGCACGATCCCGCCGACGATCAGGGTCTGCATCCGCTCGCTGTAGCTGTTGGGGTTGACCAGGGTCAGGTCCACCTTGATCCCCGGGTTCTCGCGCTCAAATTCCGCTATCATGTCCTTCTCAAGCCACGAGTCCGGCGGCCATCCCATGAGGAAGAACTGCAGCCGGGTCACGCCGGGCGGCGGTGGCGGCTTGAGGCAGCCGCCCGCGAGCGCGCAAAAGAGCGCCAGCAACAGGGTTCTTGCAAGGGGCAACAGGGACGGTTGTAGCCGAACGACCGCCGGACGGCCATCCACTCCGTGAGCGTAATCCTCAGTTTTTTGAGCGAAGGTCAAATCGGGATCACCGGCGAGCGCGCGCGGCGCCAGCCGGAGGGGGTGCTCGCGGTCTTCCGCTTGAAGATCTGTGAGAAATAATACGGGTTCTCAAAACCGGTCCGCACCGCGATCTGCCCGATCGTCGCGTCCGAGCGCTGGAGGAGGTACTTGGCGTGGTTGATCCTCAGCTGCAGCCGGTACTGGTGCAGGGATTGTCCCGTCTCCCTCTTGAACGCGCGCCGGAGCCAGTGGTAGCCCACGTTCAGCTTCCGGGCGAGGAACTCCAGCTCGAAGTCCTGGCCGAGGTGCTGGCCGAGCATCGACTTGGCCTCCCCGATGATGCGCTCGGCGCGGTTCTCCGCCGGCTCCGCCGTCCCGGCCGAGGCACCCGCCTCCATCTCCGCGAGCACCCGGGTCGCCAGCGAGCCGAGGAGCCGGGGCGCCCCCGAGGGGTGGTGGCGGACGCAGGCGACCGCCTCGGTGAAAAGCCGGAGCAGGCCGCTTGTCTCCGGAAGGGTCACGACCGGCCGGGCGGGGCTGAAGAAGCGCTTCTTGAGCAGGAGTTCGGCATAGTCCCCCTTGAATCCGATCCAGTACTCGAGCCAGCCCGTGCGCTCAAGCGGGGCGTAGCGGTGCCAGACCCGCGGGAATACCAGGAACGCGCTCCCGGCCTCGACGGCCTGGCGCTCGCCATCCCTCGCCGACTCGAAGATCCCGCGCCCCCGGCTGATGAAGTGGACCTGCACCTCGTCGAGCTCCCGGCCGTCCTTCCAGTCGAAGGCGTAGCGCTTCGGGTGGCCGGCGGGCGGATAGGGCTCGCCGGGCGCGATGTCCACGTAACCGGCCGACGTGGCGTAGATGCCCCAGTCGCGGTCGCGCGAGTCCGCCAGGAAATACCGGTAGTAGCTCTTCGGGGTTGAGCTGGTCACAGGGTGCTCAAAAAACTGAGGAGAACGCTCAGAGAGTCAATGGTTGCGGCCGGGGAAATCGGCTATAAGTTCAGGCCGCCCCGATCGAGTCAGGTTTGCCCCCGCCAATCCCGGCGCACCCCACCCCGCAGGAATGAAGACCCCCGTCCCCCGCAAGAGCGGCCGCCTGGCCGGGCGCGTCGCGTGGATCAGCGGGGCCACCTCGGGGATCGGCGAGGCCGTCGCGGAACTCTTCGCCCGCGAGGGCGCGTCGGTCGCGCTCGCGGGCCGCCGGGTTGAGCTCGGCCGGGCGATCGCCGGCCGGATCCGGGCCTCGGGCGGAAGCGCGACCGCGCACCGCTGCGACGTGAGCCGGGAGCGCGATGTCGCCCGCTCCATCGCCGCGACGGCCCGGGAATTCGGGCGGCTGGACATCCTTGTCAACAACGCGGGGATGGTCGAGGTCGGGGACCTGCACGAATACTCCGAGGCCCGCTGGGACCGGGTGATCGCGGTCAACGTGAAGTCCATGTTCTTCGCCTTCAAGCACGCCTTCCCCCACCTCGCCGCGGCGGAGCGGAGCCATGTGGTGAACGTGGGCTCGATCAGCAGCTTTGTCGGCCAGGCGCGGACGCCGGTCTACACGACCTCCAAGCACGCGATCCTGGGCCTCACGCGCTCGATCGCCCTGGACTACGCCGTCCACGGGGTCCGCTGCAACAGCGTCTGCCCGGGAATCACCGACACGCCGATGCTCCGCGAGCACCTGAACGCGAGCCCCGACCCCGACGGGCTCCTCGCCGAGCGGCTGCGGCGGGTGCCGATGGGCGTTGCCCTTTCCCCGGCGGACGTCGCCCGCTCGATCCTCTTCCTGAGCTGCGAGGACTCGTCCGGGGTCACGGGAACCTCGATCACGATCGACTGCGGCTACCTGACGGCGGCCGAGTGGACCGCCGACCGGCCGACCGCCTTCCAGAAACCCCCGAAGAAACGATGAAGACCAAATTCGCCTGCGCCGACTTCGCCTTTCCGCTGCTTTCCCACGAGCACTCGCTCGATGTCTCGGCCATGCTCGGTTTCAAGGGGGTGGACATCGGGCTCTTCGAGGGCCGCTCGCACCTCTGGCCCTCGCGGGAGTTCCGGAGTCCCCGGGCCTCGGCCCGTCGCCTGGGCCGCAAGCTGGCGGCCCGCGGGCTCCAGGCCGCGGACGTCTTCCTCCAGATGGCCCCCGACTTCGAGGCCTACGCGGTCAACCAGCCGGACGCCCGCCGCCGGCGCAAGGCGCGGGATTATTTTGAGCGGACGCTCGACTACGCCGACGCGCTGGGGTCCCGGCACGTGACCGGGCTTCCGGGCGTCGCCTTTTCCGGCGAGTCCCGCGCCTCGTCGCTCGCCCGGGCCGCCGACGAGCTGGGCTGGCGGGTCGCCCGGGGCCGGGAGGCGGGAATTGTCTTCGGCACGGAGGCCCATGTGGGCTCGATCGCCCCGACGCCGCGGGAGGCCGACGAGCTGGTGCGCCGGGTCCCGGGACTCACCCTCACGCTCGACTACACGCACTTCACCCGCATGGGCGTCCCCGACCGGAAGATCGAGCCCCTGGTGCGGCACGCCAGCCATTTCCACGCCCGGGGCGCCTGCAAGGGGCGCCTGCAGTGCAATTTCACGCAGAACACGATCGACTACGCGAGGGTCCTTGCCGCAATGAAGGCCGCCGGCTACAAGGGCTGGATCGGGGTCGAGTACGTGTGGATCGACTGGGAGCACTGCAATGAGAGCGACAACATCTCCGAGACGATCCAGCTTCGCGACTTCCTCCGCCGCACCGCCGAGAGGCTCTGACTTCCGCCCATGAAATCCCGCATAAAGTCCGTAACCGCCCACCCGCTCCGCTATCCCGAGCCGCACGACCACGGGGTCCTGCGCTACATCACCCTCGCCCGCGTCGAGACCGAGGACGGCGCCGTCGGCTGGGGGGAGTGCATCAGCCAGTTCCCCGAGCCGAGCCAGGCGACCAAGGTGATCATCGAGCAGGGCTTCGCGCCCCTCCTGGTCGGCCAGTGCGCCCTCGACGTC
Organism: uncultured Opitutaceae bacterium; assembly: GCA_903891325.1. GTDB lineage: Bacteria > Verrucomicrobiota > Verrucomicrobiia > Opitutales > Opitutaceae > Palsa-1447. Next base: position 32,975 of record CAITEC010000029.1, on the reverse strand, counting down.
GAGGCCCGCTGGCAGCAGATGCTCGACCGGATCTGGTGGTACGGGCCGCAGGGGATCGCCGCCTTCGCCGTGAGCGCGGTGGACATGGCCCTCTGGGACCTGAAGGGAAAGCTCCTCGGCCAGCCGCTGTGCAACCTGATCGGCGGCCAGCTCCGCGACCAGGTGATCGCGATGGCCTCGATCCACCTGGACATGGACGACCTGGACTGGTCGGTCCGCGAGTTCGCCTGGTTCAAGGAGCAGGGCTACAACATCGTCAAGGGCGGCTGGGGCACGCGCCCGCAGTCGGTCTTCGGCACCAACGCCAAGCGGGACCTCGAGCTGACCCGGAGGATTCGGGAGGTGATCGGGCCGGACCTTGACCTCGTGCTGGATGTCCTGGGGGCGCGCGTGCGCTGGGACGTGCACACGGCAATCGAGCGCCTGGCGCAGCTCGAGCCCTACCGGCTTCTCTGGATCGAGGAGCCGCTCCACCCGCAGGACTATCCGGCGCACGCGATGCTGCGCAGCCGCTGCGCGACGCGGATCGGCACCGGCGAGCAGGAGTGGGACGTGGCCGGGTACCGCCGGCTGATCGCCGGCGGCGGGGTCGACGTGATCCAGATCGACCCGGGCCGGATCCACGGCATCACCGGCTGCATCAAGGTGGTCAAGCTGATCGAGGCGGCCAACCTCAAGTTCAGCGCCCACACCTGGAGCAGCGCCCTCAATACGGCGGCGAGCGTGCACCTCCTGGCCGCCTCGCGCGCGGGATGGTGCATGGACTTCAAGCCGCACGAGTCGCCGATGCAGCACGAGCTGGTCAGCGACCCCTGGGTCCAGAAGGGCGGCTTCATCGCCGTCCGGGACCAGCCCGGGCTGGGCGTCACCGTCCGCGAGGACGTCGTCCGCAAGTACCAATTCAACTGACCTCACCCATGTTCCGACTCGACAACAAGATTGCACTGGTAACAGGAGCCACCGGCAGCCTCGGCCGCGGCATGGCCGACGCGCTCCGCGACGCCGGGGCCCGCGTCGCGGTGTCCGGCCGCTCGCAGGCCCGCGCCGACGACCTCGCCAAGGCCGGCTTCACCTTCCTTCCCGGGGACATCTCCAAGCCGGGCGACGCCTCCGGCGTGGTCGCCGAGGCGATCCGGCGGATGGGCGGCCTGGACATCATCGTGATCGCGCACGGGATCACCCGCCGCGCCAGCGTGGAGGAATTCACGCCGGCGGACTGGAACGACACGATCGCGACCAACCTCAGCTCGGCCTTCGAGTGCGCCCAGGCGGCGGGGCGGCACTTCCTGGCCCAGGGGAGCGGAAAGATCGTCTTCATCGCCTCGATGCTCTCCTTCTCGGGCGGCCTGCGCTGCTCGGCCTACTCCGCCAGCAAGGGCGGCGTGGCCCAGCTCGCCAAGGCCCTCGCCAATGAATGGGCCCCCAAGGGTATCAACGTGAACGCGATCGCCCCGGGCTATTTTGAAAGCAACCTCACCGCGGCGCTCCAGAACGACGCCACCCGGAATCGGCAGATCCTCGAGCGGATCCCGGCGGGCCGCTGGGGCCGGCCGGCCGACCTCGCGGGCGCGGCCGTGTTCCTCTCCTCGGCGGCCTCCGACTACGTCCACGGGACAATCCTTCCCGTGGACGGAGGCTGGCTGGCCCGCTGACCCCGGAACCCGAACCGATCCCATGTTCCGACTCGACAACAAGGTGGCCATCGTGACCGGCGCGGCCCGCGGGCTGGGCGCCGTCACCGCCCGTACCCTCGCCTCCCAGGGCGCCCGGGTCGCGCTCGCGGACCTGCAGGAGGCCGAGGTTGCGAAGGCGGCCGCCGACTGCGGGCCGGAGGCGCGCGGGTACCGGGTGGACGTCTCCCGCGTCGCGGAGCTTCGCCAACTCGTTGCCGACGTCGTCCGCGACTTCGGCCGGATCGACATCCTGGTCAACAACGCGGGGGTCTGCCCCCGCCTTCCCTTCGAGACCTCGACCGAGGAGGACTGGGACCGGCTGATGGGCATCAACGCAAAGAGCCAGTACTTCCTGATGCAGGCGGTCTGCCCGGTCATGAAGCGCCAGGGCGGCGGCCGCATCGTCAACGTCGCATCCAGCTCCGGGCGCACGGGCGCGATCGTCAACGCGAGCATCTACAGCGGCACCAAGGGCGGGATCGTGATGTTCAGCAAGTCGATCGCCCGCGAGGTCGCCGCCGACAACATCCTGATCAACTGCGTCGCCCCCGGGGTCCTCGACACGGAGATCATGCGCAATTTCCCGCCGGAGAAGGTCCGCGCGATCGCCGACCAGATCCCGCTCAAGCGCCTCGGCAAGCCCGCCGAGGTGGCGGCCCTGATCGCCTTCCTGGCGAGCGACGAGTGCAGCTACTGCACGGGCGCGACCTTCGACATCAACGGCGGCTGGTTCATGCTATGAGGCGCCAGGAGCGAAACGTGGGCGTCCTCTCCCCGGACGCGATCCGGCGGATGGCGGCGCGCCCGCAGTCGCGGACCCGGCGGGCGCGGCTCGGGTTCATCGGCGCGGGCTGGTGGGCGACCACCAACCACATGCCCGTCCTGGCGGCGCGCCGCGACGTCGAGATGGTCTCGGTCTGCGGGCTGGATCCGGCGGTCCTCGAGCGCTGCCGGCGGGATTTCGGATTTGCGCACACGACCGACGACTACCGCGAACTGCTGCGGCAGGACCTCGACGGGGTCGTGATCGCCACGCCCCACGCGACCCATGCGGCCCAGGCGCTCGCCGCCCTGCGGGCCGGCTGCCACGTGATGGTCGAGAAGCCCTTCACGACGGACGCGGCCGATGCCCGGAAGATCGTCGCCCTGGCCGCGCGAAAGGGGCTGCACGTCGTCGTCCCCTACGGCTGGAACCACCGCCCGATCGGCCTTCGGGCCCGGGCCCTGATGGACCGCGGCAGCGTGGGCCGGATCGACTACGTCCTCTGCCACATGGCCTCCCCGGTGAAGAACCTCTTCTCGGGGAAGTCCTTCGACTTCACGGACACCGCCTACGTCCCCAGCAGCCTTTCCACCTGGTCGGACCCGCGGGTCTCGCGCGGCGGCTACGGCCAGGGCCAGCTCTCGCATGCCACCGGCCTCATGCTCTGGCTGACCGGCCTGCGGGCGACCTCGGTCTTTGCCAACCTGAGCAACGTCGGCTCCCGGGTGGACATGTACGACGCGATCAGCGTCCGGTTCAAGGGCGGCGCGATTGGGACGGTCTCCGGCTCGGCGACGCTTCCTCCCGGCACGCCCGGGTCATTCCAGCTCGACGTGAGGATTTTCGGGGACCGCGGCGTCCTCTCGCTCGACATCGCCCGCGACCACCTCTCCCTGGACACCCACGACGGCCGGCACGAGGTGGTCCCCCTGCGAAAGGGCGATGCCGCCTACCGCTGCGACGGGCCGCCCCACCAGTTCGTCGAGCTGATCCTCGGGCTCACGACGGAGAATTTCTCGCCCGGGGAGGCCGCAATGCGCTCCGTCGAGATCATAGACACGGCCTACCGCTCGGCCCGGAGCGGCCGCAACGAGCGCGTATGAAGGTCGCCATCCAGGTCCGCCACTTCCTCACCCCGGCCGGGCGCCGGGCCTTCGGCCGGGTGATCCGCGAGCACCACCGGCTCGCCTCCGCGCGGCCGGGCTTCATCTCCCTGCGCCGGCTCACGCCCGCCAACCCGGCCCGCCCGGAGGAGGTCGACGTCGTCGTGGAGTTTGAGAGCCTGCGCCGGCTCATGGAGTGGCGCCGGAGCCCCGGCCACGATAGGATCGCGGCGGCCTACGCCCGCTGCTGGAGCCGGCCGCCCGAGGCCCGGTTTTTCAACGTCAAGGAATTCTGACCCGAGGCCCCCATGCAAACCGCCGTCCTGCTTCCGCAACTTGAACTGACCATGGAGAGCGTCCTGGTCGCCCGGTGGCTTGTGGGCGTGGGCGACCCGGTCGCGGCGGGCCAGCCGATCGTCGAGATCGAGACGCAAAAAAGCGTCGTCGAGGCGCCCTGCCCCGTGGCCGGCTTCATCCGCAGGCTCTGCGTGGCGAAGGGCGACACCATCGGGGAGAAGGCGCTCCTTTGCATCGTCACGACCGGGGCGGACGAGCCCCTGGACGAACCGGGAAGCGGTGCCGCCCCCGGTTCCGCGGCCGGACCGGCCGCTGCGGCAGGCGGCCCCGCACCGGCGCCCGAGCCTGCCGGGGGCATCCGCGCCGCGCCGGCGGCGCGGAAGCTCGCGTCGGATCTCGGCCTGGACCTGGGCTCGATCCCCGGGACCGGCCCGGGGGGCAGGATCTCCCTCGACGACGTGAAGAAGGCCGGCGGCATCGCGCCATGAGGCTGCTCGAGCACCAGGGAAAACGGCTCCTCGCCGGGTTCGGCCTGAACCTGAACGCCGGGACCGTCGCCGCGTCGGCCGACGCGGCGCGCGAGGCTGCCGCGGAGATCGGCGGCCCGGTCGTCGTCAAGGCGCAAGTCCCCTTCGGCGGCCGCGGCAAGGCCGGCGCCGTCAAGGTGGCCAACGACCCGGGCGCGGCGTGGACGGCGGCGGCCGAGCTGCTGGGGACGACCCTGAGGGGGCACCGGATCGCCGCCGTGTCCGTCGAACCCCGGGTTTCCATCCGGCGCGAATTTTACGTGGGCGCGGCCTGGGACTGCGCCGCGAAGCTGCCGGTCGCGATCCTCGCGGCGGCCGGGGGCATCGAGGTCGAATCGTCCCGCAACGTCGCCCGGCGCAGCTTCGATCCCCGCGGCCCCCTGCCGGCATCCGCCGGGGCGGAAATGGTGGACGGGCTCGGAATCGACGCGCGGGTCGCCGCGGAACTCGGGCGGGTGCTCGAGAAGGTCACGCGCGCCCTCGTGGAATGCGACGCGATCACCGTGGAGATCAACCCGCTCGCGGAAACGACGGATGGAATCCTGATCGGCCTCGATGCCCGCGTGGAAATCGACGACGACGCGGCCGCGCGGCAGCAGGTGCGCCTGGCGCCCCTCGGCGCCATCTCCCAGGGATCCTTGGGCCGGCCCGCGACGCCGCTCGAGGCGGAGGCCGCGAGGATCGACGCCCTGGACCACCGCGGCGTCGCCGGCCGGGTGGTCGAGTTCGGCGGCGACCTGGCCCTGCTGATCGGCGGGGGCGGCGCGAGCCTGACTGTTTTCGATGCGATCCAGCGCCACGGGGGGAACCCGGCAAACTACTGCGAGGTCGGCGGGAATCCCACCGAGGAGAAGGTGGCCGCCCTCACCGCGCTCCTTCTCGGAAAACCCGGCGTGCGGAAGCTCGCCGTCATCATGAATGTCGTGAACAACACCCGGGCCGACGTCATGGCCCGCGGCGTCCTGCTGGGGCTGGATCGCGCAGGCCGAACGGCGGCCGGCACGATCGCCGTCTTCCGGATCCCCGGCTCCTGGGAAGACGAGGCCCGCGCCATCATGGCAGCGGCCGGGATCCGCGCCCTGGGGCGCGAGGTCTCGCTCGACGAGGCGGCGCGATTGGCGGTGACCCATGCTGCTTGATCCAAAGGCGGGCATCCTTGTCCAGGGCATCACCGGCCGCGAGGCCTCGGCAATGGTCGAGGATTCCCTGGCGTACGGCAGCCCGATTGTCGCCGGGGTGACCCCGGGAAAGGGCGGCCGGGAGGTCCACGGCGTGCCCGTCTACGACACGGTCGCCGAGGCGGTCCGCCGGCACGGTCCCACCGTCTCCATCATCTCGGTCCCGGCCCCGGCCGTGCCCGCCGCGGCGCTCGAGGCCTTCGCGGGCGGGATCAAGCTCTGCCTGATCATGACCGAGCGCGTCCCGCGGCTGGACACAAGCCGGCTGCTGGTCGCCGCGCGGGAGGCCGGCTGCACGGTCATCGGGCCAAACACCCTGGGGCTGATCCGGCCCGGGGTCGCCAAGCTGGGGACGATCGGCGGCCGGGTGGACAACGTGCGGCGCTCCTTCATGCCCGGGCGGACCGCGGTCCTCTCGCGAAGCGGCGGGATGACAACGGAGATCGCCAGTTTCCTGACCAGCCGGGGCGTCGGGCAGAGCATCGCCGTCGGCGTCGGCGGCGACCCGGTGATCGGCGCCAATTTCACGGACCTGATCGGGATGCTCGAGGACGACCCGGGGACCGACGCGGTCGTGATCTACGGCGAGCCGGGCGGCGGCGCCGAGGAGCAGCTCGCCGAGCGGCTCGCGCGCAAGCCGAGCCGCCTGCGGATCAACGCCTTCCTGTCCGGCCGCTTCGTGGACGACCTGGAGGGCGTCCGCTTCGGCCACGCCGCGGTGATCGTCGAGGGGGGGCGAGGGTCGGTCCGCGGGAAGGCCGACGCCCTGCGCTCCGTCGGCGTGCACGTGGCCGACGCGTTCGACGACATCCTCGAGGGACTGGGCGCCCCCGGGATGACGACCCCGGCCCGATGAGAATGGACACCCTCCTCAAAGACGTGCTGCCTTGGACAACCTCCCCCCTGCCATGAGCGAATTCTGGAAAACCTCGATCTCCCGTGTCCGGCCCGGCGAAATTCTCGTCCGGGGGTACCCCATCGAGCAGCTCACGCGGCGGCGGTCCTTCGGGGACGTCGTCCACCTCCTGCTCACCGGCGAATTGCCCCGCGGACGCGAGGGGCTCCTGGTCGAGGCGATCCTGGTCTCCTGCTGCGAGCACAGCCTGGCCTCCCCCAGCGTGGATGCGGTCCGGTTTGTCGCCTCGTGCGGGGTTCCCCTCCCCACCGCGGTCGCCGCGGGCGTAAGCGCGATCGGCGACGTGCACGGCGGGGCGATCGAGCCCTGCGCGCTGATCCTGGCGCAGGCGGTCAGGGAGGGGAAGACGGGGACCGCGGTCCTGCGCGGGCTCCAGGCGGCGAAGCGGCGGATGCCCGGCTACGGCCACCCGGTCCACCGGAGCGATCCCCGCACGAAGGTTCTCCTGTCCCTGGCCCGGAAATGGAAGCTGGCCGGGTCGCACACCCGCGCGGCGCTCGGAATCGAGCGGGCGACCACCGCCGTCTTCGGCAAGCGCCTTCCGCTCAACGTGGACGGCGTGATCGCCGCCCTCATGTGCGACCTGGGCATGGATGCCCGGCTGGGCCGGGCGTTCTTCGTCATCGGCCGGGCTCCCGGGTATGCGGCGCACGCCCACGAGCAGATGACGCGCGAGCGGCCCTTCAAGGCGGCGGAGCCCGCGGAGATCACCTACACGGGCCCGCGGCGGCGCAACGCCCCCGCATCCCGCGCCGGGCGCTGACTCTTAACCATCGAAACAATGACCACACGACAACTCAGCATGGCGGAAGCGATCAACGAGGCCATCCGCCACGAGATGCGGCGGAACAAGGACATCGTGCTCCTGGGCCAGGACATCGGCGCCTACGGCGGGAGCTTCGGCGTCTACAAGGGCCTCTACGATGAGTTCGGCCCGGACCGCGTCCGCGACGGCCCGCTCTGCGAGGCATCGACGGCCGGCTGGGGCGTGGGCCTGGCGATCAGCGGCATGCCGACGATCGTCGAGATCGAGTTCCTCGACTTCCTGACCCTGGCCTCCGATGCGATCTGCAACCAGGCGGCGAAGATGCGGTATTTCTTCGGCGGACAGGTGAGCGTGCCGCTCATCCTCCGGGCCCCGATCGTCAACCGGCTCGGCCTGGGCGCGCAGCACTCCCAGAGCCTCGAGGCGTGGATGATGCACACCCCCGGCCTGCACGTCATCGTCCCGTCCAACGCCGCGGACGCGAAGGGGCTGCTGATCGCGGCGATCCGCGACGGCAACCCGACCGTGTTCATCGAGCACGTGCGGCTCTATGCGGCGAAGATGCCCGTCGAGGAGGAGGATCACCCGATCCCCCTGGGGAAACTCCGCGTCGCCCGCGAGGGGACCGACGCGACGATCGCCACCTACAGCGGCATGGTGAAGCCCTCGCTCGAGGCCGCCGCGAAGCTGGCCGCCGAGGGGATCGAGTGCGAGGTCCTTGACCTGCGCACGCTCGCCCCGCTCGACCGCGAGGGCATCTGCGCCTCGGTCCGGAAGACCGGCCGGCTCATCGTGGCCCACGAGGCGGTCAAGACCGCGGGCGCCGGGGCGGAAATCGCCCAGAGCGCCATGGAGGGCGCCTTCGACTACCTCCAGGCGCCCATCCAGCGGGTGGCCGCCCGGGACCTCCCCATCCCGACCGGCAAGCTCCAGGACAGCGTCTTCCCGGGCGCCGCCGACGTGGAGGCCGCCGTCAGAACCGCCATGGCATAAATCCAATCATCCAAACCAATTTGAACAGGAAGATCGGGAAGCCCGACGGGAAGGCCTGATTTCCGATACCTTCACGATCTTCCCGGCCTTCCTGTTAAAAAAATATCCATGACAACTGAACCCGAACTGAAAACCCTGCTCGGCTGGTACGGGCAGATGTGGACCATCCGGTACTTCGAGGACAACGCGATCGCCAGCTTCCGCCAGGGCCTCTTCACCGGCTCAACCCACCCGTGCATCGGCCAGGAGGCGATCGCCGTCGGGGCCGCCGCGGCCCTCGAGCCCGCCGACCAGGTCCTCGCGACCTATCGCGGCCACGGGCACGCGATCGCCAAGGGCCTGGAGCCGCGCAGCCTCATGGCCGAGCTGCTGTGCAAGGAGACCGGGTGCTGCGGGGGCCGCGGCGGGTCCATGCACCTGTGCGGCGTGGACAAGGGCTTCATGGGCACCAACGCGATAGTCGCCGCCCACATCCCGATCGCCGCCGGGGTCGCGCTCGCGAACCAGCTCAAGCGCAACGGGAGGGTCGTCGTCGTCTTCTTCGGCGACGGGGCCACCTGCGAGGGGGCCTTCTTCGAGACGCTGAACATGGCCGTCCTCTGGAAGATCCCGCTGGTCCTCGTCTGCGAGAACAACGGCTTCGCGATCTCGGTGCCGACCCGCACGGCGATCCCGATCGAGAACATCTCGCAGCGCGCGGACGGTTTCGGGCTTCCCGGGGTCACGGTGGACGGAAACGACCCGGCGCTCGTCCACGGCGCGGTGGCGGAGGCGGTGGCCCGCGCCCGCCGCGGCGAGGGGCCCACGCTCATCGAGTGCAAGACCGTCCGCTGGGAGCGCCACAGCGCGATCTCGGCGGGCAAGTACGCGAACGAGGAGGAGGCCATGAAGTGGAAGAAGGCCGACCCGATCCCCCGGCTGGAAAAGGTCCTGCTCGCCCGCGGCGCGACCGAGGCCCAGCTCCAGGCCCTCCGCGAGAAGGCGAAGGCGGTCAACGACGAGGCGCTGGCCTTCGCGATCGCCAGCGAGAGCCCGAAGCCCGCGACGGTCGGCGACTTCGTGTACGCCTGATTTCACCCCCGCCGCTTGAAGACAATCACCACCGACCAAATCCGCGACGCGGTCGCCGAACTGTCCCAGCGGGCCAATTTCAGCCTGGGCGCGGACATGCGCGCCGCCCTGGGGACGGCGGCCGCGGCCGAGACCACGGACCTGGCGCGGAACACCCTGGCGAGGATCATAAGGAACGCCGACCTCGCGGCGGAGCGATCCCTGCCGATGTGCCAGGACACCGGGCTGGTCGTCGTCTTCGCCGACGTGGGGCAGGACGTCCGAATCACGGGCGGGACCCTGCGGGAGGCCGTCAACGAGGGGGTCCGGCGCGGGTGGAAGGCGGGCTACCTGCGGGCCTCGGTGACCGGCGACCCCATCCTCCGGAAGAACACCGGCGACAACACGCCGGCGGTCGTCCACACCGAGCTCGTCCCCGGGGAGACCCTCCGGCTCCGGCTGCTCGCCAAAGGCGGCGGCTGCGAGAACATGAGCGCGTTCCGGATGCTCACGCCGGCCGACGGGCGGGACGGGGTCGTCGCCTTCGTGGTCGAAACCGCCAAACGGGCCGGGCCCAACGCCTGCCCGCCGATCGTCGTCGGCGTGGGCGTCGGCGGCTCCTTCGAGTACTCGGCCGTCCTCGCGAAGAAGTCGCTCCTCCGGCGCGTCGGCGAGCGCAGCCCCCTGCCCCATGTCGCCGAGCTCGAGGAGGAGATCCTCAGGCAGATCAACGCGAGCGGGATCGGGCCGCAGGGCTACGGCGGAAAGACCACATCGCTCGCCGTCCAGGTGGAGACCGCCGCCTGCCACGTTGCGAGCCTTCCGGTCAGCGTGAACATCGAGTGCCACGCGCACCGGCACCAGGAGGTCGAGCTGTGACCCCCCGCGAACTGTCCCTTCCCCTCGACCCGGCGACCGCCGCCGGGCTCCGGGCCGGCGACGAGGTGGAGCTGACCGGCACGGTCCTCACCGGAAGGGACCAGGCCTGCGCGCGGCTCTTCCGGATGATCGGCGCAGGGGAGCCCCTTCCGGTCGAGCTCGCCGGCCAGCTTATCTACTTCGTGGGCCCCTCGCCGGCGAAGCCCGGCGCGGTCGTCGGCTCGGCCGGCCCGACGACGAGCGGCCGGATGAACCCCTTCATGCCGACCCTCCTCGCCCAGGGGCTTCGCGGATTCATCGGCAAGGGCTACCTGAATCCGGAGGTGAAGGAGGCGCTCGTCCGCAACCAGGGAGTCTATTTCGGCGCGATTGGCGGGACCGGGGCCCTGCTTGCGCTGTGCATCGAGGAGGCCCGGGTCGTCGCCTTCCCCGAGCTGCTCAGCGAGGCGATCCATGTGATGCGTTTCCGGCGTTTTCCCGCGGTGGTGCTCAACGACTCCGTCGGCGGGGATCTCTACAACAATGCATTAAGGGGTCATGTCCCAACTTCTTAAATCGCCATTCGATTTAAGAAGTTGGGACATGACATCTTCAGATTGAAATTATGAAAATCAAGCACATCGAAGCCATTCCGCTCGTCAGGAAACTCGAGGACGTTTTCAAGGGGGGGACCTACGTCATCACCTCCCGAAACACGATCGTCACCCGGGTCGAGCTGGACAATGGGATCGTCGGCGAGGTCTTCGGCGGGGACGAGGAGCAGTACCAGATGGATGTCTGCCGCGTGGTCAACCAGACCTTCGCTCCCCTGCTCGCCGGGACGGACGTGCGCGACGTCGAGGCCCACTGGCAGCGGATGTGGGACGCGGTGATCGACCTGGGCAACCGAAGCATCCACATGCTCGACCTGGCAAAGCACTGCGCCAAGACCCAGGCGATCGCGGCGGTCGACATCGCCCTCTGGGACGCCCTGGGCAAGTCGCTCAACCAGCCCGTCTACAAGCTCCTCGGCGGCTTCCGGGACAAGGTCCCGGTGATCGCGATCGGCGGCTACGTGATGGACGGGGCCAAGGCCGCGGCCCTCGAGACCGAGGTGCAGCACTATCTCGACCAGGGAATCCATGGCATGAAGCTCAAGGTGGGGCGGCATACCGTGGAGGAGGACCTGGCGAGGACCCGCCGCGTGCGAAAGCTCGCCGGCCCGAAGTTTCACCTGTGCACGGACGCCAACCAGGCGTGGACGGTCGAGGAGGCCCTGCGCTTCGCCCGGGGCGCCGCCGACCTGAACCTCGCGTGGCTGGAGGAGCCGGTCCGCTGGTACGACCAGATCGAGGGCAACGCCCGCGTCCGCACCGCCGGCATCCCGGTGAACCTCGGCCAGGGCGAGATCTCGCGCTTTGGCTGCAAGGACCTGATCCTTCGCGGCGCCGTGGACATCCTCAACGTGGACGTGACGATCGCCGGCGGGGTCACCGAGTGGCGCCGGATCGCCGGGATGGGCGCGAGCTTCGGGGTGAACATGGCCCACCACGAGGAACCCCAGGTGGCCCTCCACCTTCTTGCCGGGGTGTCCAACGGGATCTGCGTGGAGATATTCCCCAACTACAGCCGCGATCCGATGTGGTTCGACCTCCCGGAAAAGCAGCCGGCCATCAAGGATGGGTTCATGCACCTGCCGGAGGGGCCCGGATTCGGACTGCCGCTCAGGGCCGACACCATCTCCAAGTACCGCGTCGCCGTCGCGTGACGGGAACCCGTCCACTCACCATGCCCACCACCCTCCCGACCGAACTGCGCTGCAATCACCTGGCCAACCCGCTGGGCCTTGACGACCCGGCTCCCCGGCTCAGCTGGAGACTGGAGACCGACGGGCGCCGCGGCGCCCGCCAGACCGGGTACCGCGTCCTCGTCTCGACCGCCGAGGGCGCCGCGCCCGACCTGTGGGACAGCGGCCGCGTGGCCTCCGACGCGACCGCCCAGGTCGCCTACCGGGGAAAGCCGCTTTCGTCCGGGCGGCGCGCCTGGTGGCGGGTGCAGGCCTGGGACGAGCGCGGGAGGCGCTCCGAGAGCGGATCGGCGTTCTGGGAGGCGGGGCTCCTGGACCGGGGCGATTGGACCGGGTCGTGGATCGGCACCTCGCTGACCGGCGGCCCGGAGTCCGGGATCCCCAGCCCCCACCTGCGGACCATCTTCAACGTGGGGCGCCGGATCGCCTCGGCCCGGCTCTACGCGACGGCACTGGGGCTGTATGAGTTCCACATCAACGGCCGGCGCGTCGGCACCGACGTGTTCAGCCCGGGGTGGACCGACTATGCGACGCGGGTCCAGTACGACGTCTACGACGTGACCCGGCTGCTGCGCCGGGGGGCCAACGCCGCCGGCGCCATCCTGGGCGACGGCTGGTACTGCGGGCACGTGGGCTGGCTGCCGCGCGCCTACTACGGCGACCGGCCGCGCCTCCTCGCGCAGGTCGTCATCACCTTCACCGACGGCTCGACGCAGACGATCGCGACCGGCGACTCCTGGCGGACGGCCTTCGGCCCGATCGTCGACAACGACCTGATCAACGGGGAGGCCTACGACGCGCGCAAGGAGATGCCCGGCTGGGACACCGCCGACTTTGACGACAGCTCCTGGCAGCCGGCCGAGATATTCCCCTCCCCGGCGATCGCGATCTCCCCGCACATCGGGCCCCCGGTGCGCGCGACCCAGGAACTCCGCCCGCTCGGGCCCCCGAAGCGGATCGAGACCTGGCAGACGCCGATCTGGATCTACGACATGGGCCAGAACATGGTCGGGCGGGTCCAGCTGAAGGTGCGCGGCGCCGCCGGTCAGGTGGTCCGCCTGCGCTTTGCCGAGGTCCTGAGCCCCGATGGCAACATCTACACGGACAACCTCCGGGCGGCACGCCAGACCGACCACTACACGCTGCGGGGCGACCCCGCCGGCGAGACCTGGGAGTCCCAGTTCACCTTCCACGGCTTCCGCTACGTCGAGATCTACGGGCCGACGGCCGACCCCGTACCCGGGGCCATCACGGGGATTGTCCTGCACAGCGACACCCCGCGGACCGGCGAATTCTCCTGCAGCGATGCGCTGGTGAACCAGCTCCAGAGCAACATCGACTGGGGCCAGCGCGGCAACTTCCTGGAGGTCCCCACCGACTGCCCCCAGCGCAACGAGCGCCTGGGCTGGATGGGCGACGCGCAGGTGTTCTGCAGGACCGCCGCCTGGAACCGCGACGTGATCGGCTTCTTCAACAAGTGGCAGCGCGACATCGCCGACGCGCAGACCGAGGCCGGCGCGATGCCCTCGGTCGCCCCGCACGTCGGCGGGCCGTTCCGCGACGGCGGGCCGGCCTGGGCCGACGCGGCCGTCATCTGCCCGTGGACCATGTACCTGTGCTACGGGGACACCGCGCTGCTGCGGACCCACTTCGAGTCCCTGAAGCGCTACATCGGCTTCCTGGAGAAGCAGTCGATCGGGCTCATCCGCTCGCACCCCGACGCGAAGGGCTGGCTGGGGTACGGCGACTGGCTGGCCCTTGACGGCAGCGGCAAGGTGGAGGGCGGCACGCCCAAGGACCTGATCGGCACCGCCTTCTTCGTCCACAGCACGCGGCTCGTGGGCCGGATAGCCCGGATCCTGGGGGATTCCGCCGCCGCGGCCCGCTGCGACCGGCTTGTCGCGCGCGTTGTCCGCGCCTACCGCAGGCGCTTCCTCACCGGCGACGGCCTCGTCGCCGCCCTGACGCAGACCGGCTACGTCCTCACCCTGCACTTCGACCTGGCGCCCGAGGCCCTCCGGCCCCGGCTCCTGGCCGAGCTGGTCCGCGACATCGAGCTGCGCGGCAACAAGCTCTCGACCGGATTTGTCAGCACCGCCTACGTGAGCGATGTGCTCTCCCGGGCCGGCCGCATCGACGTCGCCTACAAGCTCCTGCACCAGAAGCAGTGGCCCTCCTGGCTCTACGCGGTCACGCAGGGCGCGACCACGATCTGGGAACGCTGGGACGGCTGGACCCACGACCGCGGGTTCCAGGACAAGGGGATGAACTCCTTCAACCACTATGCCTACGGGGCGATCGGCGCCTGGCTCTACACGACGGTTGCCGGGATCGACGTGGATCCGGAGAAACCCGCCTACAAGCACATCCTCCTCGCCCCCCGCCCCGGCGGCGAGATCACCTCGGCGCGGGGCAGCCTGCAGTCGATCCACGGCGGGATCCTCAGCTCATGGAAGCTCCGCGGCGGGCGCCTCGAGTGGGAGGTGGTCGTCCCGCCCAACACGACCGCGACGGCGTCCTTCCCCCCCGCGGCGAAGGGCTCCGCGGCGGACGTGACCGAGGGGGGCCGATCGCTGGCCCGCTCGCGCGGCATCACTCGGATCCGCCGCAGCGGCGGGTCCGTCGTTTGCGAACTGGCGGCGGGACGCTACCGTTTCACCGCCAAAGGAATGGCTTGAAATCCCCCTCCCCGCGCCTCAAAGGAACACCCGAATCGCCATGATCATGCTGAAGAAACCCCGGCACCGGAAGATGCCCAAGAAGGTCATCACCGGATTCCTGAATTCGACGCCGCTCCTGTCCTCGCCCAAGGCGCTTCGCGCCCGGGCGGACCGTGACGGATACCTCTTCTTCAAGGGCCTCCTCCCGAAGGAGCCCCTGATGGAGGTCCGCCGGCAGATACTGGAGATCGTCGAGCGCAACGGCTGGATCCGGAAGGGCACGAAGTTGATCGACGGGATCGGCGACCTCGACGCGATCGCCGCCTCCGACCGGCTCGACCCGAGCCTGAAGTACATCGGGGTCGGGAAGCAGGCGTACATCGACATCCAGAAGCTGGAGCTTTTCCACTCCCTGGCCCACCATCCCCGGCTGATCGCGCTCTACCGGGCGCTCTTCCAGGGGGCGGTCCTCCCCCACCCGCGCAATATCGCGCGCGTCCTCCTGCCGGCGCCCAGCTTCAACCCGACGCCGCCCCACCAGGACTACATCTACATCCAGGGCGCCCACAGCTTCTGGACCTGCTGGTTTCCGCTGGGCGACTGCCCGATGAGCCTGGGAGGGCTGAGCATCCTGAGGGGTTCGCACCGCGAGGAGGTCCTCAAGGTCAAGACGGCCAAGGGGGCCGGCGGCTTCGAGAGCATGCTCTGCGACATGGACCACACCTGGGTCCAGGGCGACTACGAGTGCGGGGACATCATCACCTTCCCGAGCCACGTCGTGCACAAGGCGCTTCCGAACCGGAAGCCCGGCCGGATCCGCCTCTCCTGCGATTTCCGTTACCAGCCCGCCCGCGACCAGGTCCACATTTCCTCGCTGCGCCCCCACATGGGTGGCGTCCAGTGGAGGGAGCTGTACCGGGGCTGGAAGAACAAGCGCCTGAAGTACTATTGGAAATCGAAGGCCCGCCAGGTGATGGCCTGGGACTCGTCCCTGCTCAAGGGATCGGAGCCGATCTGCTGATGGCCGCAGCGGGGCCGCGGGAGGATTCCGGCGGCCCAAGCCCATTCCATGAAAAAAGCCCGACCGGCTGACCCTGCCCCGACACGCACCGAAGCCAACGTCCCCGTTGAACTGACCCTGGAGGCGGCCCGCAGCCACGGCGATCCTTTCAACGACGTGACGCTCGACCTGGTCTTTGTCGACCCGGAGGGCCGCGAGCTGCGGGTCCCCGCGTTTTGGGCCGGGGGAAGCACGTGGAAAGTCCGCTATGCCTCCCCCCTCGCCGGGCTCCATCCCTTCCGCAGCGAATGCTCGGACGCGGCCGATCCCGGGCTCCACGGCGTCACGGGGGCTGTCTCGATCTCGCCCTATGCCGGCTCGAATCCCCTCTTCCGGCACGGGCCGCTCCGGGTTTCCGGGGACCGGCGCAGCTTGGAGCACCGGGATGGCACACCCTTCTTCTGGCTCGGCGACACCTGGTGGATGGGGCTGTGCAACCGACTGCACTGGCCGGACGAGTTCCAGCGGCTCACCGCCGACCGCGTGGCCAAGGGTTTCAACGTGGTCCAGATCGTGGCGGGCCTGTACCCGGACATGCCGGCCTTCGATCCCCGCGGCGCCAACGAGGCGGGTTTCCCCTGGGAGGAAAACTACGCGCGGATGCGCCCGGAGTACTACGATGCCGCCGACATGAGGCTCCGGCACCTGGTGGACCAGGGGATCAGCCCCTGCCTCGTCGGGGCATGGGGTTACTTCATCCCGTGGATGGGGACGGAGAAACTCAAGGCTCACTGGCGGTACCTGATCGCCCGCTACGGGGCCTGGCCGATGACCTGGTGCATTGCGGGGGAGGCCAACCTTCCCTGGTACCTCGCGAAGGGATTTCCCTGGGACGACCGCGATCAGGTCCGCGAGTGGACAAAAGTCGCCCGCTACGTCCGCGAGAACGATCCTTTCAACCGGCCGATGACCATTCATCCGACCGCCATCAGGCTCTTCACCGCCCGCAATGCGATCGAGGACGCGGGCCTGCTCGACATCGACTTCCTTCAAACCGGGCATGCGTGCAACGAGGCGATCGAGCCGACGATCCGGACCGTCAGGGAGTGCTTCGCCGCAACCCCCACGATCCCCATCATCAACAGCGAGCCCTGCTACGAGATGCTCAACGACACCATCACGACCGAGTGGGTGCGCCGCTCCTTCTGGTCGTGCATGCTCAACGGGGCGGCCGGTCACACCTACGGGGCGAACGGCATCTGGCAGTGCAACCGGGCGGACCAGGCGCACGGGAATTCGCCGTGGGGCGGCGGCTACGGGACGATCACCTGGGAGCAGGCGATGAACCTGGGAGGATCGCGGCAGGTGGCGCTCGGCAAGGCCCTGCTCGCGCGCTTTCCGTGGCAGCGTTTCACCCCCCATCCGGAGTGGGCGGCCTTCGACAATTTCAAGTGGCTCGGCCTCGAGGGCGCCCGCTGGATCTGGAGCGACGCGGTCAAGCCGCCGGCGGACGGGCCCAACGCGCGGCGCTACTTCCGGCGCACCTTCACGCTGGAGGCCGGACGGGCCGTCACCTACTCCCGGCTTCGCTTCGCCGGCGAAAGCCACATTGATGCAAGGCTGAACGGCGCGCAGGCGGGCGTCGGCTGGGGCCGGGTTACCGGATCGCAGTTCGACGACCGGGCGCGGCTCCTTCGGCCGGGCGCGAACGTCCTCGCGATCTGGGTGGAGCACCGCCCGCCCACGGGCAACCCAAACGGCCTGATCGCCGTCCTGGAAATCGGGTTCGCCGACGGCGGCGTGACGAGAATCGAGACCGGCGAATCCTGGAAATACTCTGAAGCCGAGGTTGCCGGATGGCTGGCGCCCGGGTTCGACGACAGCTCGTGGAAGCCGTCGGTCGTCCTGGGCAGCCTTGGCGATGCAATCTGGGGACCGGTCGCCGACCCCGACCCGAAGTATTTCGGGCCGCAGGCGGCGGGAATTCCCGGGGGCGTCCGGATTGTCTACGCGCCCTGCGCCCTGCCAGTCATCGTCCGCCACCTCGGCGAGAACCGTTCCCTTGCCGCGGCGTATTTCGACCCGGTCGAGGGAACCCGGGTGCAGATATCCGGCGCGAAATCGGACCGGGCCGGGGAGTGGCGCTGCCCGCCCCCCGCGGGAATCGACCACGACTGGATCCTGATCATCGAGCCGGCCATCGCGTGAAGAAGACCTCCCTCATCCTCGCCAACCGAAGTGTCGCCTGGCACTTCGACTGGAGCGG
The DNA here is from genome assembly GCA_903891325.1 of uncultured Opitutaceae bacterium. Lineage (GTDB taxonomy): Bacteria > Verrucomicrobiota > Verrucomicrobiia > Opitutales > Opitutaceae > Palsa-1447. Next base: position 15,118 of record CAITEC010000029.1, on the reverse strand, counting down.
CGGCCGGCTCCGCGCCACGCATTTCGAAAACCGGCTCTCCGGCCTCACCCAGTACCTGACCGGGTCCCGGGAAATCGCGCTGGTCTTCTCCGCGGCGACCGACCGGCTCGCCGAGCCGCTCCGGCGGGTGGAGAAGTTCTCCGTTCGCGGCGTCCGCCCGCGGGGCCGGGACGGGGCCGTGTTCGAGCTGGCCGCGGCGGGGCTTTCCGTGACCCTGGACATCCGGCTGGATGGACCGACCCGGCGCAAGCGGGCTGAGGTGGTCAATACCTCGTCCCGCGAGGTCCTTCTCCTGGACATCGAGCTCGACGAGTTCACCGCCGAGGGCACGGTCTCCGGCGGGGGGGACGGCAAGCCGGTCTTCATCGGGGACGATGTGTTCGCGGCGATCGAGCATCCCTGCGGGACCAACACCGGGGAGCCCGGGCGCGTGCGGCTCGCCCATTTCCCGGGCCGGCGGCTGCCGGCCGGCGGACGTTTCACGAGCCGCACCGCGCTGGTGAGCGTCGCCGCGCCGGGTTGCGCCCGGGCCCACTTCGTCGACTACATCGAGGCGCGCAGCATCCGGCCCCGGAAGACCGTCTCCACCTTCACCCCCTTCGGTTTCAACAGCCAGTGGGGCTCCTGCCCCACGCTCGACGACGAGCAGAACCTGAACGTCCTGGACCGGCTCGCGGCCTGGCGGAAAAAGGGCGTGAAATTCGACTACTACACCCTCGACACCGGCTGGGTGGACTTCGACTCCGACCTGACCCGCTTCCGGCCCAACGCCTTCCCCGAGGGTCCCGCCGCGCTCATCCGGCGCGTGAAGGACCTGGGAATGAAGTTCGGGCTCTGGTTCGCGACGGGCTGGGGCTCCCAGTCCTGCTGGCAATACGGGCCGGCCTTTGCCGACGGGAAGCCGGGCACAATGCCCTACCGCGAAGGGCATCCCACGGGCCTGGAGGGGGTCTGGTTCTGCTTCGCCGAGGAGCGCTACCAGAGGATCCTCAAGAACGCCGTCCTCCACCATGTGAAGGAAAACGGCGTGCGGCTGCTCAAGTTCGACGGCGGCATCTACCGCTGCGACAAGGAGGACCACGGGCACCTGACCGGGAAGTACTCGGTGGAGCCGATGTTCGACTCCCTCATCGACATTGCGGAAAGCGCCCGGGCGATCGCCCCCGACGTGTTCATCATCTGGTACTGGGGCCTGCAGTCCCCGTTCTGGGCGATGCACGGCGACATGATCTTCGAGTCGGGCCTGCACATGGAGGGCTCGGCGACCAGCGCCTTCCCGGCCCTCTACTACCGCGACTCGGTCAGCGTGGCGCTCGACCAGAACACGCAGTGCGCGCGCACCATCCCGCCGATCGTGAAGGACAGCCTTGGGCTCTGGCTCTCGGACACGCGCTGGGGAAACTTCATGGCCAAGGAGCGCTGGCGCGAGGCGATCGTCATGGACCTGGGCCGCGGCAGCCTCCTTTTTCCCAACATCTGGGGAAACCTCTTCCACCTGGAGGGCGACGATGTGGATTTCCTGGCATGGATCGCCGCCCTTGCAAAAAAGGAGTCCCGGCTCTTCGGCCGGCGCAGGAACATCCTGGGCGACCCGTTCCGCAACGAGGTGTACGGATACGCGCATTGCCGAGGCTCGCGCGGGTTCCTCTTCATCAACAACGCCCACTTCACATCCCGCCGCGCCGTGGTCCGGCTGGGCGCCGAAATCGGGCTCGACGCCCGGGCCGGGACGCCGCTGGGAGTTCGGGCCCACTTTCCGGATCGCGCCCGGCTGCTGCGGCCCGACGGAAAGGAATTCAGGCTCGGCGACGTCCTCGATATCCGGCTCCGGCCCTTCGAGACCCTCATGCTTGAGGTCGGCCCCGCCGCGCGGCTTGCCAGCCGCCTCCCGGTCCGCTCGGTCAGCGCCGCGCAGGCCGCGGCTTTGGGGACCGCCCTCGCGCTGCGGACGATCGCCCCGGCTCCCGGGACGGAGGTGACTTTCGTGGATGCCGCGGCCTTCGCGGCCAAGAACCTCCAGAAGAAGGCGTACGCGTTCGAGTCGGAGCTCCCCGCCTTCACTGCCGGCGATCCGATGATCCTCTCCATCGTGATCCGCCTGCGGAAGGGCACCGAGGAGTGGCGCTATTCGCCGACGGTCGTCCAGATCGTCCAGGCCCTCGCCCGGATCGGGGGCAGGAGCGTGCTTCTCGCCCCGGTCCCCGACGGCCGCCAGCACGGCAACACCCAGTCCTACGGCTGCTCCTGGGTCCTCTACAAGACCCGGCTCCCCGCGGAGTGGTCGGGGGCGCCCGTGGAGATCTCCGTCCATGCCAACGTTCCCGCCGATGTCGAGGCGCGGGTCGAGGCCTGGGTGACCCGGCGCTGGTGGAAGGAGAACACCCGGGCGATTTCGGACGGATACTACTCGTACGCCCCCTCCTGAGCGATGGGGCGCGAGCTTCACAACCCGTACTGGAACCTGTCGCTGTCCGTTGACGGCGCGATGCTCAACTCGCTTCGCTTCGATGCGGGCGGCACGGGGCATTGGTGCGCCAATCTTCTGAAGACAGGATCGCCCCGCTCCCCGCGGCACCCGATTGCGACCGTGTGCGGCGCGCAGACCGGCTATTTCGACGCGTCCGGCGGGATGCACCTCAGCTCGTCGTGCCGCTCCGGCCGGGCCCGGGACCTCGCCGGAACCGCCCTGGAGGTCGACTCCATTGAATTTGGGAACGTCCGGGAGCGCTGGATCCTGAGGTTGGACGGCCGTCGGCTCGAGTGGACAATCGAGCAGTCCTGGCTCGCGGACACGGAACTTGCGGACGCCTTCATCCCCGGCCTCTTCTTTTCCGCGCACGCTCCCTGGGGCGAGGCGCTCGTCTTCCAGCTCTGGGACCGCGACACCCGCCAGGACGGGTTCTACAGCGTCGAGGGTTCCTTCGGCGGTACCGCGACGATGCCGGCATCCCGGAGCACGCGCAGCACCCCGGGCGGATGGGGGGTCGCCAAGCTGCTCTCCCACGCGATGCCAAACGGCGACCTGCGGGCCACCGTCAGCCACCACCTGAAAAAGGGGGAGATCCTGAATTTCATGTCGCTTCTCGCGCACACGCCCTGGTGCGAGCCCGGGGAGACGCGCCGGATGAAGGCCGGGGACAGGCTCGTCCTCACCCTCGTCCTCGAGCCGGACTCAACCGAGACCGGCGTCCGGCTCGCCGCGGAGGTGAGCGGTCCGCTCCGGGCGGAAGCCGCGGTGAACCGCCGCTTCTTCGACACCCACGCCAATTGCGCGATCCTCGCGGACACCCACGACTGGCGATTCGGGAACGAACCCTCCGGCTACGTGGCCCAGCTCTGCTCCTACATGTATTCCCAGATGGCCGGATGGGGCGTGCCGGCCGGGCCGCTCGGGGCGGATGTCATGGACCCGGGCCGGGTCCTCGCCGCGCAGATCGGCCGGACCGCCCTCAGCCTGGCTGCAACCGGCAGCGCCGGACCGGGCTACCAGGCCGACACCTCGCTCGACATCCTCCCCTCCTTTCTCGCCTCGTTCCGCGACCTTCTCCTCCTGACCGGGGACCGGGACTGGGCCGGGCGCCACTGGGAAGGGGCCTGCCGGGCGACCGCGATCATCGCCGGCCAGATGGAACGGGGCGGCGGCATGATCGCGACCGCGCGGGACACGGGGAACGACTACTGGGACTGGATCGCGCGCAACGGCCGGATCGCCTCGCTCAACGTCCTGGCGGCGGTCGGGCTGCGGGCGCAGGCGGCGACCGCCCGCTGGCTGGGCGACGCCGCGGAGGCGAGACGGGCCGATGGACTCGCGGACACCCTGGTGGAAACGTACAATACCGCTTTCTGGGATGAGGATCGCGGATTCTACGCGGACTGGATCGACCTCGCGGGAAAACCCCACTTCCACCTCTACGCCGGACCCCAGCTCCAGGCGATAACCGCCGGCCTGGTCCCTCCCGGGCGCGCCCGGCGCGTGGTCGAGGCGATCCTCCGCCGGCGGCACGAGCTCGGCCCGGACTGGGAGGCCTGCTTTTCCCTCCAGACGAACTTTTACGACGCGGAGCGCGACTCGATGATGTTTCGCGAGTACAAGAGTGACGTGACCCGATTCGGGCAGACGATGAACGGGGGCTGCCTGGTGTCGTGGAACTTCTACTGGATCGGCGCCCTGGTGAAGACCGGGTTCGCGGAGGAGGCGCTCGCCACCTGGCGCCGCGTGGTCGGCCGCTTCGCGGCCACCTCGCTGGTCGAGGGATGCAATTACTGGGATTTCTCGGGAAAGCCCAGCCCGACCGCCTGGCAGGATTACGAGCTGATATCCTACGAGCCCTTCCTCTCCGACCAGGGCCTGGTCTCCCTCGCGCTTCCGCGCTGGCTCATGGGGATCGAACCCTCGTTCGAGGGAGTCTCCGTCAATCCGATCCTGCCCCCCGACGCCTACCCGGCGACGGCGAAGCTGGTGCACCTGGGCCGGGAGCGGACGATCGAGATCAGTGCCCCTCGCGCGGGTTGAGTCGCTTCAGGGCGGCCAACGACCGCGTCTCGAGGCGCGCGGCGCCCCTTGTCACATTGGTCTTGATCCTCGGGCCCTTTGCGAGCCGGCGGCGGGCGGCGGCGATCGATCGCTTGTACTGCGGGAGCCACGGGGCGCCGGCGACCAGCATCTCGTCCACAAGCTGCCAGACTTCCGGGGGATTGCACACCGCCCCGGTCAGGGGATCGAGCAGGAATGCCTGGCGCAGCAGCGTGTCGTCGCCGTGCACGGCGGCCTCCACCCCCAGCCGCTGGACGGAGATCGAATTACTGCAGACCGCCGCGCAGCCCGCGGGCAGGTCGCCGACCACCGGCCGGTTGAAGCCGAAACGGTCCGCAAATCCCGGGCTTTCCGTGATCGCGTCGTTGGGCAGGTTGGTGATCGTCCCGGCGTTGGGAAGGTTGAAGTGCCCGCGGTAGATGCGGCCCGTCTCGAACGCCTCGATGATGAAGCTCCCGTGCTCCGTCGAGCGCTCCTTCTGCCCGTAGGAAAGCGGCGGGTGGCCGTCGGCGCCGCGGCTGAACTCCGACTCAAACCAGTTCCGGGCCTCCCGGCAGACCCGCAGGTAGCCTCCGGTCTCGCCGTTAATCCACACGTCCATCGATATCCAGCGGGCGATCTCCGCCGGGCGCTTGCGGTACCACGCCAGGTACTCGCTGAGGTGCCCGTTCGACTCGGTGCTGTAGCAGCCGAACCGCCGGAGGACGTCGATCCGGACCTTCTCGGTCTTCGAGTACTCCGGGTGCCGCTCGAAGGCCGCGAGCAGCTCCACGGCGGAGACCTTCCGCCCGTTCCACCGCACGTCGACGTACCAGGTCTGGTGGTTGATCCCCGCGCAGATGATGTCGACGTCGGACTGCTTCCCGGCGCCGAGCGCCTGGGCGATCTGGTGGTGCCCGTGCTGGATCCCGTGGCAGAGCCCGACGCAGCGCACGCCGCCGTACTTGTTGGCCGCCCAGGTCATCATCGCCATGGGGTTGGAGTAGTTCAGCAGCAGGCAATCCGGGGCGGCGACCTCGCGGATGTCGCGGCAGAAATCGAGGATCGCCGGGATCCCGCGCTGCGCGTACATGAGCCCGCCCGCGCACAGCGTGTCGCCCACGCACTGGTCGATCCCGTACTTGAGCGGGATGTCGATGTCGGTCGCGAACGCCTCGAGCCCGCCGATCCGCGTGACATTGAAGACGTACCGGGCGCCCTTGAGCATCGCGCGGCGGTTCGTGTCCGCGCGCACCACGACGTTCATTCCGTTCGCGGCGATGTCGCGCCGGCACAGCTCGGCCACCATCTCCAGGTTGCGGCGGTTGATGTCCGTGAACGCGAACTCGACGCCGGCGAACTCGGGCACGGCGAGGAGATCGGCCACCAGTTTCCGGGTGAAGCCGATCGATCCGGCTCCGATGAAGGCGATGCGTAGGGGCATGGGAAAGTCTGTCAGGACGGTGATTGGTAACTGGGAACGTGGAAAGAAGGAAGTGGCCGGCCGATCAACGGCCGAGGGCCCGGCGGACAAGCGCCAGGTTTTCGCTGGCGTCGGAATAGCCCGGCTTGAGCCGTACCGCCTGCTCGAGGCGGACTTCCGCCTCCGAAAGGCGGCCGGCCTGCGCAAGCGCGACTCCCAGGTTGTTGCAAACCTCCGCGTATCCCGGGTTCAGGCGCAGGGCCTCCTCATACTGGGAAATGGCCGCCGGAAGCCGGCCGGATCGTGAGAGCGCCGTCCCCAGGTCGGCATGGAACTCCGGATTGGCGGGCTCCAGGCCGATGGCCGTCTCGAATGCCGCGATGGCCTCGGGAAGCCGCCCCTCGGCGGCAAGGGCCCGCGCGAGGTCGGCCCGCGCCTCCGGATAACCGGGCAGGAGGCGCAGCGCCTCCTCGCATTGGGCGATGGACCCGGGAATGTCGCCGGACCGGCGCAGGGCCGCCGCGAGATTGACACGGGCCTCAGGGTAGTCGGGCTTCAGACGGAGCGCGTCCTGGAAGGCGGCGATCGCCTCCGGGAGCCGGTGGGAGGCCGCGAGCGCAAGCCCCAGGTTGTTGTGCGGGATCGGGTCGTCGCCCTTCAGCCCGAGCGCGGCCTCGTAGTCGGAGATGGCCTCGGCATTGCGCCCCTGGCCGAGCAGGAGGTTTCCCCGGTTGTTATAGGCCATCCAGCAGTCCGGATTCCGGGCGATCGTCTCGCTGTAGAGCGTCCCCGCGTCCCGGTACATGCCGCATTGCCTCCATGTGAGCAGGCCCAGGACGCAGGCCAGGGCGAGCGGAAGCGCGCGCGGGAGGGCGCGGGCCTCCCACACGCCGGCGGCGAGCCCGATCAGCCCCATGCAGGCAAGGTACTGGAAATGGTCCGCCACATAGGAGTACCTGAAGGGATACACGTTCAGGAAGCCGAGGACGGGCAGGAGCGTCCCGACAAAGACCAGGAGCCCGGCGAGCACCCCGCGGTTCCGCCGGAAGGCCAGGGCCGCGGCAGCCAGGAGCGCGAGGGCGGCAAGGGGGAAAAGATACTGCCAGCCCGCGGACGCGTCGACGACCCAGCGCGGGTAGATGAACGTGAGCCCCGCGGGCCAGAGCAGCTTGCCGGCATAGAAGCAGGCCACGCGGCCCGCGAGCAGGCAGCGCTCGATCACGCCCAGGCTGAACCCCGCGCCCGTCGCCCCGATCGAGGTTCGCTCGACCCAGGCCGTGAAGAACCCGGCGGCCGCTCCCACCGCCAGCCAGGGGACCAGGGGCGCGACATCCCTCCGCAGGGAAAGCCTGCCGCCCTTCCACCAGGCGATGACAAGGAGGGCGGCGGGAAGCGTGGCGGTCACGCTCTTTGTCAGGAGTGCCGCCGCAAAGAAGAGCGTCGCCAGCAGGTACCGGACGGGCGCCCCGCGCCCGCCGGACGCCCATTTCAGGTAGCCCAGTGCGGCAAGGAGGTAGAACACCGCCGAGAGCGTGTTCTTCTGCTCGGATATCCAGGCGACCGACTCAACACAGACCGGGTGGAGCGCGAACAGCAGGGCGCCGACCAGGGGGCCGTCGAAAAACCGCGCCGGGGACCCGGCCGGCCGCTCGAGGAGCAACCTGAGGACGGCCCCGAACAGGCAGGCCGCCGTCGCATGGAGGGCCACGTTCAGCAGGTGGTAGCCAAGGACCGAGTCGCCCCAGAGCCGGTGCTCAAGCCAGAAGGCCGAGTGGAGAAGCGGGTAATACTGGGGCGTCGCGCCCACGCTGGTCCATATCCGCCGGAGCCCGTGCAGGGAGCGAAGCGACCCGCCGGTCACATGGAAATCATCGTCCCAGATGAACCCGCCGTTCAGCGCGGGAAGGTAGGCGACCAGCGTGGCGCAGGCGACGAGCGAAGCCCTCGCCAGGTTCTCGCGCGCGCGTTTCAAAATCGCCCTTAGTGCTGGGCTCCGGCCCAGCCCTCGCCGCAGGGGCCGCCGCCGGCCTGGATGGCGGTCGCAAACTCCGTCCCGTCGGGCGTCACCAGGGGCATGTAAAACTGGGAGAGCTTCCGCGTGGTCGCCGGCACATAGTGGGCGATGAAAGAGCGGCGAAACCGCTCCTTGGACCGGTTGGGCCCGGAGCCGTGGATCAGGTTGCCATTGAAGAAGAGCGTGTCGCCCGCCTTCATCCGGACCATCTCTGCCTTCCGGCCCTCGGGGACCGGCACGAAGTGGGAGGTGTAGCTCACGGAGCTGTCGGCGGTCTGCGGGCAGATGACGGCCGTCTCGTTGGTCCGCGGCACCACCATCATCGCCCCGTTGTCCAGGTCGCAGTCGTCGATCGCCGTCCAGGCCGCGATGCAGGTGCCCGGCTCGACCATCAGGTAGAACTGGTCCTGGTGGAGCGCCTGGCCGCGCGCGCCGGGGGGCTTGAAGTAGAACATGCTCTGCGCGGCGGCCGGTTCCCCGCCGAAGAGCGCGCGGAGGGTCGCGATCACGCCGGGGTGGATGACAAAATCACGGATCCTGCCATTGAACCGGTGCGGCTGCATCACCCGGGGATACTGGTAAAGGGGATCGCCCGGATTCGCCACGCCGTCGTGGACCTTCTCGAGCTCATAGTGGCCCGGGACCCCCTCGGCGTGAACCCGGTCGAATATCGCCCGGATCTCCGCGACCTCCGCGGAGCTGAACAGGCCGCGGGCGAGAAAATAGCCCTCGCGGCGGAAAAATTCTGCCTGGACGCCTCCGTCCAGCGTTTGGGGGGATTCAGCGAGCATCACCCACTGTAGCATAGCGGCGCGCTTTACCGCAAAGTCATTTTTCAGGTCCCCGCGCCCCCAGCCTCGCCCTGAGCCGGTCCCTTTCAAGGGCCAGCCGGGAATCATAGGGGAAGCAGCGGACCCCCTCGTCCAGGATCCCGAGGTCGCCGGCCGACGGGGCTGCGGCGTGCGCAAGCACATCGGCGGCCGCTGCGTAGCCGGCAAGCTGGCGGGGTTCGAGCGTCCCGGCAGCCCGGATCAGCCCGAGGACCGAGGCGACCTGGGCGGCGCCAAGCCAGCGCCCCGGGCCGGCTGGATTGGCGATAGCCTCCCCGTAGCGGATCCGCGCGAGCTCCACGAAGGCCCGCGGCCGGGCCGCGCCCGCATGGACGGCAGCCTCCAGGTACCCGGCCGCCCGGGCATCGTCGCCGACCGTGCATTCATAGATCCCGAATGCGGCCAGGAATTCCGGGTCCCGCACACCGTCGTCATAGGCATCCTGGAAGGTGCGGGCGGCCTGTCGCGCGTAGGCCGCGGCAAATTCCGGATGGGACTCCCTGACAAACTCGTACTCCATCCTCTCCCAGTCGCCCAGGACCCGCGAGGACTGGGCCTCGGTCGCGCCCTCGACGTCGATGAAGGGGTAGTCAACGGGGCTCTCGGGGATGAGGACGAAGCGCCGGGCCACGGCGTCACCCAGGTAGCCGGCGAGCTGCGCATCGGCCTCGTCAAACCCCATCCCGAAGCAGTCCCGAAACATCGCCTCGTCGACCGGACCGCTCCCCGCGCGGGCGACCAGCTTCCAAAGGGCATGGCGGCGCTCGAAGCTCGGGTCGTCCAGGGCCCAGCGCACGAAGAGGAGGGCCTCCGACGCCCAAAGGTCCCGTCGCCAGGGCGAGTCCTTCCCGGCCCCCTGCGCCAGGATCCCGCGGGCCTGGTCCGGCGACGGCTCCTCCGCGCGGACTTCTCCCGGAGTCCCCGGCGCGCGGGCCGCGGGCGGCGGCCCGGCGAGCAGGTCGCGCAGCGGGGCCACGCGCCCGGCCAGCGACGGATCCTCCCGGATCAGGTCCGTCACCCCGGGCGCCACCCAGGTGACCGGCAGGAAAACCTGCCGTTGCGGCGACAGGGAGCCGGCGCCCGGCCCGAATTCCACGCTCATTCCCCCCCGCAGGCCGACCATGACGGGAACCACCGTCCCGGATGGGCCCGCCCGGGGTCCCGCGCCGCGGGACTGGTAGAGCCGGAGCACTCCCTCGATGTACCAGGAAGGCAGCGGCGGCGCCCGGCGGGCCAGGAGGAAGAGAACGTAATCGAGCTGAAACGACAGGTTGCGCCGGGAATCGGCGCCCAGGTACCGAAGCACCATGTCAACGGCCGTGGAGTCCTCGTCCCACAATTTGACCTGCGGTATGAGGCCCTTGGTCACATGGGGAATCTGCAGCCCGGCCTCCGCCAGCTTCAGCCGCAGGCGGCTGTCGTACTCCCCGGCCAGGCTCGAGACATTCTCGGAGATTGTCTTTTTTGCGTCGTCGCTGAACAGGATCAACCGCGTGGGCACCGATCCCATCCCCTGCAGGCCCGGCGGGACGATCTGGTCGAACCATGCCTGCTCGCGATGGACCTCGCCCATCACGTCCTCCGTGTCCTTCGTGCTGCAGCAGGACAGGGCCTCGAAGCCGGGTATCGCCGCATACTTCCAGCGCCGGGTGTCGCGGTTCCCCTCCACGAGATAGGGCGGAAGCCGGACGATGCGGTCGGCCTCCACCCGGGTGATTGCAAACGCCCCCGTCCTCGGGTCCCGCCTCACCGCAAGCGCGTCGCCCGCAATGAGCCGCCTGATGGCCTCCGGCGGGGTGAACTCGCCATTCACCGCAGCGGTCGCAAGGCCCTGCAGCGAGCCGGACAGGAACATGATCTCCCCGCCGGACTGCCGGACAAACTCCCGGAGGGCCTCGGCCGCGTCGCCCGCGGGAATCGCGAAGCGGCGCGGGGAGTCGTCGACCGCGCGGGCGGCGCACGCGACCAGGAATGCGGCGGCGACGGCGCAAATCGCGCGGCGGCGAATAGGGGGCCGGGCCATGGTCGAGCGCGCCCCGGAACCTAGCGCGAGCCGCTCAGCAGGATGGTGTCCCCGGAGCGCGCCGCGCGCACGCCGTACCCGGACTGAAGAAGGTCGACAAACGCCTCGACGTCGCTGGTCCGGAAACCGAGAAGGTCGAGCCGGGTCGCGGCGGCCCGGGGATCGGCGACCTTCATCTGGATGCGGTTATGCCGGTTGAAGCGCTCCACGATCTCGGGCAGGGGGCGGCCGGTGCAGTCGAGCCTCTCCACGCGCCACGCCAGGTAGGTGTCGATCTGCCCGGGCGGCACCGGGGCGGCGATCGCCGGCCGGCTGGCCGACGCCGCGGAAAATGACGCCCGCTCGCCCGCGCCGACCGCGATCCCCGGGATGGCGCGCCCGGGGCCCGCCTGGCCCGATGTCACCCGGACCCTGCCCTCAGTCACGAGAACGTCCACGGCGCCGCCGGAAAGCCTGACGTCGAACGCCGTGCCAACGGCCCGGACCGCGACGCCAGCCGCGCGGACCACGAAGGGGCGGGCCGCATTCTTGGCGACCGTGAAATGCGCCTCACCCCGCAGGAGCGTCACATCCCGCTCGCCCGGCGAATAGGCAACCGCGACCTCGGCGCCGCGGTTAAGCTCGATCACCGATCCGTCGGGGAGGGTCCGAAGCTGGAAATCGGCCGCCGCCGGCGGGGGCTGTGACGGCCGTGGCGCATCGGCCGCCGCCGGGGTCCGCCCCTGTCGCGCAATGAAGAGCCCGACCGCCAGGGCCGCCGCGCAGGCCAGCACAAGCGGAAAGGCTCGCGCGATCCGACGGCGGCGGGGCGGCGCCAGGAGGTCGGGATTGGCCTCCGCGCCGTGCTCGGGCATCCACGCGGCCACCGCGTCGAGCCGGCGCCAGGCGGCCATCTGCCGGGCGAAGGCTTCCCGGTTCAGGGGATCCCCTGAAATCCAGCGGAGGTAGTCGTCCTGCTCCGAAGCCGTGAGGCCGCGGTCGACGCGCATGACCCATCCGGCCGCGGTGACATCGGCGGCCTCCGGTATTGGGGAATCTTGGCGGGCGGGGTTCATGGGTGGGAAATTCGGGAGCGGCTATGCCGGGCAAAAAACTCCGTGCACTTGCGAAGGCCGATCGCGCCCTGGGACTCGACCGTGTGCTCGGCGATGCCCAGCCGCGCGGCGATCTCCTTCTGGGGCAGACCGTATATCTTTCGCAGGGTGAGGACCTGCCGGCAGCGGGTGGGCAGGGACTGGATGGCGCGGGCCAGAAGCTCGATCTCCTCGGATCGGGAGACTGCCTCGGGAACGTCCCCGGTTTCGTCGACCAGGGCAAGCACGTCGAAGTCCGCCAGGGAATCCCCCCCGGTCACGCGGCGATGGCGCAGGCGGTCAAGCGCCAGGTTCCGCGCCGTCGCAAAGAGGAAGGCCTTGGGGGACCGGATCGTTCCGCTGGCTCGCGCGCACAGCACCCGGACAAATGCGTCCTGGACCAGGTCGTCAAGGTCGCCCTCGTTGGAAAACCGGGACCGGAGCCAGGCGCGGAGCATCGCCTCGTGCGGCTGGACCTCGCGGGCGAACCACCGCGCCTCGTCTGTTTCGCCGGAGTCCACCTTAGGGCTGCGCTTCCCTTTGGCCGGGCGCGCCCGCCTTCATGACCGGCGTGCCGGCCTCGACATGCCCTCTCGGGACGGTGGTCCCGTCCGACCATTGCGGGACCCTGGTTTTCCTGCCCAACATCGGGCCCGCGGCATTGATCAGGGCGGGCAGCACCTCGTCGAGCGTGTGCCCCTCGCGGGCGACGCTCACCCGGGCGGTCCACAGCACGACCGGGTGCTTCTTCATGAACTCCGCGAAGTCCAGGGCGGATATCATCACGTAGTAGCGCGGGACCCGCGATGCTTCGACAAGCCGCTCAAGGCGCAGGGACCGGAGATTGCGGTAGGATTCCGGCTCATAGTCGCTCCCGAAGACGAGCTCCTCCATCTCGACCTTGTTCATCATCGACTCCGTCGGCATCTCGCCCGTGCGAAAGGCCGCGTTGATCGCCGCCTGGCCGCCGGTCGGCCCGCCGCCGAGCGACGGGGACTGGATATTGCCGGCGTTGTCCATGATCACCGGCGCCTTGTAGCCCCACCAGAGCATGAGCAGCAGCGAGGGCGCATGCGTTTTGCCGCAGTACAGGTAACCCTCCTTCTGGAGGGCGAGGGCGATCATTCGCTCGACCTTTGGCGGCGGCGGCGGCGTGTTCTCGCCCTGCAGCACCTCCCCCCCCTGGGTGTATCCCTTCGAAACGGGGTAGTAAAAGACGGGCCGGCCCGGTTCCGGCCGGGAGACCTTTTGGCCGGCGTCAGTCATGTCCACGACAACGTCGATCGCCAGGTCGGCCGGCGCCTCCTCGGCATGCGCGCGGGCGGGGAAGAGGGCCGCGACGAGGAAGCAGAGGCGAAACAGGGGTGGCTTCATCCGGATCACTTTGCCGCCAATCCGGGGCGGCTCAACGACAATAGAGTCCCGCCGACAACGGTCTCCGCGGGCCCGCGAATCGGACGGGCCTGCGTCAACTCGGACTTTGCGCTTTTGAGCGAATGCCAGCCGGCAAGCGGCGCGGTGATCACCTGGAGCTGCTCCGTTTCGCGGCCCGCCGTGAGCGCAGCCGTGTCGATGAGCGTCGGCAGGACCTCGTCGATGTAGCGGCCCCAGTATTCCGTGGATACGTGGGTGCGCCAGAGCAGGACGGCCTGGTGGCGGAGAAATGCCGGCCCGTCGAGCGCGGAAAGGAGGACATAGTAGCGGGCGCCGCGGCCGATCGTCCCGTCGGACGAGTCGTTCACCGCGTCGCGGATCGAGTCAAAGACCTCCTGGGTAAGCGGGTCCGCCTGGTTCCGCCGGGCCTCGATCGCCAGCTCGGGCCACTTTTCGCCGACGAAGTAGGTTTCCTATAACACGTAGCTTTGAGCTGCCGACCGCGGTCACCGACTCTTGCCGAGTCGGGTGCGGTATGCGAACACCGAGGATTTATCTCCTCGGTGTTTTGCTTTTTAGGATTCGGCGCTAGGACATCTGCCGCCGTCGCCGTTTCATGACGGGTAGATGCAGTTCTGCGGTGATCGTGTCTTTACCGTCTTGTACGGTAAATCTCGCGCCTTTCGCCGTTTTCTTGGCTCCAATTACCTTTGCCTTCAGAAGCTTGTCCTGAACGTAAGGAAGCCGGAAAAAAAGCGTGCACGTGTAACGATTATCAGGAGCAGAAATCACAGTGATCTTGCTCACGATACCTACGGTAGAGATTAACAGGATACCGTAATCCGTAAGGTGTTGCCTAAATTCTCGCATCAGCCAATCTTCGAAGGTCACGACGTTGGTTGGTTGAGAATTCTTGGACCCCACCCAGGACGAAGGTGGTTTTCTTTGAACCCGTTGATGTCACTGATAAACTCTGAACGGTGAATCATACGATGGCAGTCCGCGCACAAAACCGCGAAGTCACCTTGGGGGTCTAATGAAACGACCTTTTGCTCTAGTTTTGAAAATGGAACGAGATGATGAGCTTCGATGTAATCACTTTTGAGACCGAGGTATTTATCCGAGTATGTAAAACCACAGATTTCGCATTTGAGACCCTTGAGAGCTTTCACTTTCCTTGAAAGTTTTTGGTTTCTTTCGATACGTTTGTGTATCCGTATTTTTGTTCTGTCCTCATAAAGAACTTCGTCATCTTCCTGGTCGATAACGTTAGAGGACGGGCGCTCCTTCAGGTAGAGTTCCCGATAAAGTGAAAGAACCTTATCCAAATCTCCGAATAAAACTTCATCGGCGGGAATGCCGTTTGCAGGGTAATATTTTGAGCAGATATTTCCGGCTTCGTATAGGACAGGATTAGACGAACCAGTGTCACTCGTGAGATCAATATCATCAGAACTAAACCCGTCAGGAACCGACTCCAATTTCGCTAAGAAATCTTTTGCTCTTGTGCTCAGCGCTCTTTTTGCATCCGCACCATATTGATTTTTAATCGTCGTTACACCTTGATTCAGGGATAGATATATCCCCGAACAATTCTCCTTAATTAGGTAAACAACATAGAATCCGTCCTGTGCAGTTTCCGTGACGAACGTATCGAAAATACCAATCCAAGGTGATGTTGTCCAATTCCCCTGTCCGACGCTCCCCTTCACTTTGTAGCGGTCGTTCTGGATTTGATCCTCGAGGACCTTTCTCAGTTGAACACGAACCAAAATTCCAAGGGGATGACTCGCAAACTCCTCCTTCTGAGCTTGGGGATACTTTTCTAGTAGTTCGGTAAGAAGAAACTGGAGGCTCATTTTCCTGTG
>CAITEC010000028.1 GCA_903891325.1 uncultured Opitutaceae bacterium | reverse complement strand
GCACACTCACCCGAGACAGAACATCCCTTGCGGGAACCCCGGTGTACTCATGCGTCTTCTTATCGTGTCCATCGAGCGCTGAGATGGTTTGATGGGGCAAGAGGACACCAGGATTCTCGATTTCAATCCGATCGGAAAAGATCGAAATGCGGATGGGTGCACCTTGCTGGGCGTAGTCGGCATGAACCACCGCGTTGACAAGCAACTCGCGAACGGCCCGCAGGGGAATGCTGGACAGATCAACGCGTTTGAGTCCTCTGATCTTTGCCGAAACCTGTGCGTGCTTCTGAATGAACTCATAAGCGGCTTCCAGGGAGCGCGGAAGAATCCCGCGACACTCCAAGCTATCAGCCAAAACGGACTTGTCGGTCCCGGAAAAGCGACCGCATTGGATCCAGGCATCGGGGAATTCGCGCTCCGGCTCCTTGCCAAAAAGAAGGACGCCACCGACCGTCGGCACGAGCTTTTTCCCATGCCGAGTGAGTGCTCGAAGGGTTTCAAGGGCAGCTTGGTCGAGCTCCTTTCTGCTCGAAAACAGCTCGGAAGCTACTCGGAAGTTGAGTGCTTCCGAGTTGAGATGTACTAGCGGCGATTCGTCGTAGGTTCCCGAGACGGCCGAATGGAAGTCAGTTCAGCAGTGGAAAGTCAGAAAGTTTGCCCGCTCGCGCCAGTTCATCGGGGAGAGGGCAACGGGTGTTTGTCCGCGAGTCGGCGCTGCGAATCCGGATCGCTCGCAATGGCGGGACTGTCACCCACGAGCGGCAGGATTCCGCCGCGCACGCCGCGATGCCGCAGGAGGCCGGAAGGGTTGCCCTCCGGCGTCACGAATTTCCCCTTGGCGGCGTCGAAGTAAAGGCACCCTGCGTCCTCGGGAGGGAGGGTCTTGACGAGTTGCCGCGCCCTGGCGATCGCCTCGATCCAAGCGCGCTTGAGTTCGGCGAGATCCGGTTTGGCCGCGAGGCGCAGGGGTTCGAAATCCTCCGGTTGGTAGCGCGCTTTGCGGGCGAGCATTTCGACCAACATCTCCGGGTTGAAGCCCGGGTCTTTGCCGACCGCGGCCCAGCAAAGGGCTCCGAGCGACAAGTGTTCCCGGTGGATGTAGAGGGCGTCGAGAAAGTCGCGCGGCTCGTCGCGGCCGGCCAGCGCCAGCACCTTGTTGACGGCGAGATCCAGCGGATGAAGCCGGTAGCCCACTTCCGGGTCCTGGATTGTCGGCAGGAAGCGCCAGGCCGTGTCGTGGCCCCAATCAACTCTTGTCCCCTCGGGTCCCCGCGTGACGACGGCCCGAATGAAACCGGGCTGGCTCAGGGTCGTTTCCACGGAATAGCCGGCGCCCTCCAGGTCGCGTCGATCCTTCGCGAAGGCCTGCGCGACCAGGTTCTCCTCGTCGTGGAGGTAATCGAGGTCGTTGCTCGCGCGGGGAGAACCGGGAGCCAGATGAATCGCCGCCCCGCCCGCGAGGTGACTCGAGGAAGAGCGATTGGCGGCCATCAGCTTGGCAACAGACCGTTGGAAGGGGGTTAGCGGCATAGCAGCGATTGGATGCGGGCAGCCCGCTGCCACGCGCGTCGATTTCCGTTGCGACGCAGTTGCTCGGCGACCCAAGGGACCCTATCCGGGGTGATAAT
>CAITEC010000027.1 GCA_903891325.1 uncultured Opitutaceae bacterium | reverse complement strand
GCCATGTATGTCTCGGTGCCCCCCGGCCACTACACGGCCCAACTCTCGGGGGTGAACGGCACGACGGGCATCGGGCTGGTCGAGGTGTACGAGGAGCCGGCGAACTAGCACTCATAGAGCCAATAGGGCCTATCATAGGTCTCATCGGTCCTATACGACCTATTATAGGTCATAGAGGTCTTATATGACCTATAGGTCCTATTTTGCCCTTTTCGCTTTGGCCTTTTCCGGGTTCAGTGGGCCGCCTTCATGAATTTTACTCGTTTCGCGTTATTCACCGCGCTGGCCTTCTCGTCGGCGGCAGCGGCCTCGGCCCGGTCCTATGCGGCCTACAAGGGTGCGATTGTCATCGACGCCGCCTCGGGCCGGGTCCTTTTCGAGGACAACGCCGATGCGGTGAGCCCCCCGGCGAGCATGACAAAGCTCATGACCTTCGCCGTGCTCAACGACCGGATCCGCGCGGGCGCCCTCAGCCTGCAGACCCGGGTCGTCATCGTTCCCGCGGACCAGCGCGCGGCCCCGTCGATCATCGACCTCAAGCCGCGCGAGGTCTTCCCCATCGTCGAGCTGGTCTATGCGATGATGCTCCACTCCGCCAACGACGCCGCCCTTGCGGTGGCCCGGGAGGTTGGCGGTTCCGTCCCCGGCTTCGTCCGCCTCATGAATGAAAAGGCGCGGGCGCTGGGCATGAACCACACCACGTTCCGCAGCCCGAACGGGCTCCCGCCGCCCAGCCGCCGGATCAGTGACGGCGACCTCACCACCCCGAGGGACTTTGCGATCCTCTGCCGCTACCTCGTCCTCAATACCGACATCCTGAGGTACACCTCGGTCAAGAACAGGCTCTTTGGCGTCAACAGCCGGTTTCCCCCCACGCCGATGCTCAACCACAACCATCTCCTGGGACGGATCCAGGGGGTGGACGGGCTGAAGACCGGCTACACGGCGGCTGCGGGCTCCTGCCTCTCCGCGACCGCCCTGCGCAACGGCCGGCGGATCATCGTCGTGATGATGGACAGCCCCGATGCGAAGAGCCGCGACCTCAGGGTCGCCGAGCTGATTGACCGCGGATTCGCCACCGCCGCTATCATCCAGTCGGTGCGGCCGGTGGACAGGCCGACCCGCCCGGCGACAGCGGCGGCAACACCGGCCGACCCCTCCGAGCCCGTCATCCGATTTGTCGTGCCGCGCTAGCCCGGATGTTTCACGAACACTGGATGAAGATCGGCAAAATTCCGGAGCAGAAAAGTCCGAAGGCGACCGAAGGTGGCCTCGCGAGGCCATCGAGGGAGCATGAGGGCTTTTATGCCCGGAATTTTGGTCGAGATTCGCCTGTGGTCGTGAAATATCCGGGCTAGCTCCCCGGCCCTCCCGGGCCGGACCGACCGATGCATTCACCCGAAACCATCCTGCGCCTTCGCGACGTGACGGTCCGCTACGGGCGCAACCCGGCCCTGGAGGGCATCACTGTCGGCATACCCTGCGGCAGCCTGACGGCGATCCTGGGGCCGAACGGAGCCGGGAAAAGCACCCTGCTGAAGGCGATCCTGGGCTGGATGCCGCTGGTCCGCGGGGATATCAGGATCGGCGACGCCCATCCCCAGCACGCCCTTCCGCGGCTCGCCTACCTGCCCCAACGCCACGCCATCGACTGGGATTTCCCAATCACCGTGCGGGCGGTTGTGGAGCAGGGTCGCTACCCCTCGCTGAGCCCCTGGCGGCGCCTCGGCGGCGCCGACCGCGAACGCGTTGATCGGGCCATTGCCGAACTCGACCTGGGGACGGTGTCCGACCGCCAGATCTGCCGTCTGTCGGGCGGGCAGCAGCAGCGCGTATTCCTGGCGCGGGCGCTGGCCCAGGGTGCCGATATCTTCCTCCTGGACGAGCCCTTCGCCGGGCTGGATCTGATTGCGACCGAGGAGTTGACCCACATCTTTCGCTCCTGGGAGAAGCAGGGCCGCACCGTGCTCGCCGCCGTCCACGACCTGCATCTGGCCCGGGCGGTATTCCCCCGGGGGGTGCTGCTGGCGCGCGAGCTTGTGGCCGAGGGTGAGATCGGCGCCGTGCTAAGTGAGGAGCACATCAACCGGGCCTTTCGCACTGGCCACTTACTATTATAGGTCCTATAGGACCCATAGGCCCTATATTTATACGACCTAGAGGCCCCATGCTCTCCACCCTCAGCACATTTTTCATCGCCCCCTTCCACTACGGCTTCATGCAGCACGGGCTTCTCTCCGCCCTGCTCCTGAGCCTCAGCGGCGGCTTGCTCGGCTGCGTCCTGGTCCTGCGGCGCCTCGCGCTGATGGGCGACGCCCTCTCCCACTCGCTCCTGCCCGGGATCGGCATCGCCTGGCTCCTCTTCGGGCTCAGCACGACGGCTCTCTTCGCCGGGGCCCTGGTCGCCGGGCTTCTCACCGCCCTGGGCAGCGCGCTCCTCAGCCGGCTGACCCGGGTGAAGGAGGACTCGGCCTTCGGCTCGCTTTTTCTCATCTTCTTCGGGGCGGGCGTGGCGCTGCTCAGCCGGCTGCCGACGCGGCTTAACCTGGCCCACTTTCTCTTCGGCAGCATCCTGGGCGTCAGCAACGCCGACCTCCGGCTTGCGGCGGCGAGCAGCGCCTTGACGCTCCTCGTATTCCTCGGGTTCTACCGCAGCATCCTCCTGGAAACCTTCGACCCGGTCTTCCATAGGGCGATCGGAGGCCACGGAGGCATCGTCCACCTCGGGATCCTGGCGCTCACCGTCCTCAATCTCGTGGCTGCCCTGCAAACCATGGGGATCGTCCTCGGGCTGGGCCTGTTCCTGCTGCCCGCGGTGACCGCCTACCTCTGGTGCGACCGGTTCGAGCGGATGCTCAGCCTGTCCGTGGCCCTGGCAATGGCCGGTTCGGTCGCCGGCATCCTCCTCAGCTACCATGCGGGGGTGGCGAGCGGAGCCTCGATCGTCCTCTGCCTGGGCGCCTTCTTCCTCCTCTCGGCGATCTTCAGCCCCAACCACGGGGCCGCCGGAAAGGTCGCCGCCTGGATCAGGGACCACCGCCATGCAGCCGACACCCGTTGACGGCACCGCGGCCGTAAGGGCCCACTTGCTCGCATTGCAGGATGCGATCTGCGCCGGGCTGGAGGCGGAGGATGGCTCGGCCCGTTTCCGGGAGGATGGATGGGACCGCCCCGATGGGGGCGGCGGGCGAACCCGGGCGCTCGCCGGCGGCGCTGTCTTCGAGAAGGCCGGCGTCGCTTTCTCCCACGTCCGCGGGGACCGGCTTCCCGCCTCCGCGACGGGGCATCGGCCGAACCTGGCGGGCCGCGCGTGGGAAGCCATGGGGGTCTCCGTCGTCATCCACCCCTTGAATCCCTACGTCCCCATCTCGCACATGAACGTGAGGTATTTCCGCGCACAGCCGGAAGCCGGTTCGGCCGGCGAGGGCGTTTCCTGGTTTGGCGGGGGCTTCGACCTCACGCCCTGCTATGGATTCAACGAGGACGCCGCCGGCTGGCACCGGGCGGCCCGGAACGCGGTTTCCCCGTTTGGCGAGGGGCTGTACGGGCGTTTCAAGAAGAACTGCGACGCGTACTTCTTCCTCAGGCACCGCGGCGAGGCCCGCGGGGTCGGCGGCCTGTTCTTCGACGACTTCAACGAGGGAGGATTTGACGCCAGCTTTGCGCTTACCCGCGCGGTCGGGGACGCCTTCCTGCCGGCCTACCGGGCGATCGTGGCCCGGCGCAAGGGGACGCCCTATGGCGAACGCCAGCGGCGGTTCCAGGAATATCGCCGGGGCCGTTACGTGGAATTCAACCTGGTCTGGGACCGCGGCACCCTCTTCGGCCTCCAAAGCGGAGGCCGGACCGAATCCATCCTCATGAGCCTGCCCCCGGTTGTCCGCTGGGAATACGACTGGAAGCCCGAGCCCGGAAGCCCGGAGGCGCGGTTATCCGACGAATTTCTGCAGCCAAAGGATTGGCTGGAGGAATTCGTCGGATAACCGCGCCTTTGCAGAAACCTGAGACCTGAGACCTGAAACCT
>CAITEC010000026.1 GCA_903891325.1 uncultured Opitutaceae bacterium | reverse complement strand
TTGTCGACGTCGCAGCCGCGCTCGACGGCAATGTAATAGCTCAGGAGCTGGACGGGGATGGTCGCGAGGATCGGGAGCACGGCCTCGTGGCACTCGGGAATGGTGATGATCTCGTCGGCGAGCCCGGGCGGCAGCTCGCATCCCTCGGTCGTGATCGCGATGATCGGGCCCTTGCGCGCCCGGATCTCCTGCATGCTCGAGACGATCTTCGGGAATATCTCCCCCTTGGGCGCCAGGAAGACGCTCGGGCACTTCGGGCTGATGAGGGCGATCGGGCCGTGCTTCATCTCGGCGGCCGGATACCCCTCGGCGTGGATGTAGGAGATTTCCTTGAGCTTGAGCGCTCCCTCAAGGGCGATCGGGAAGAGCGACAGGCGCCCCAGGAAGAGAAAGTCCCCGTAGTGGGCGTAGCGTTTCGCGATCTCCCGGATCTTCGGGGCCTGGAGCAGCACCCGCCGGACCAGCTCCGGCGCGCCCTTGAGGGCGTTCACGTAGCGCACGCCGTCGGTGAAGCTCATGTCCCGCATCCGGGCGATGTAGAGCGCGATCATGGCGCCCAGCATGAGCTGGGAGGTGAAGGCCTTCGTGGAGGCGACCCCGATCTCGGGCCCGACGTGCTGGAAGATCCCACCGTCGGCCTCGCGGGCGATGCTGGATCCCACGACGTTGTTGAGGGCGAGCACGCGGAAGCCCTTCCGCTTCGCCTCCCGGAGCGCCGCCAGCGTGTCGATCGTCTCGCCGGACTGGCTGATGACGAAGAAGAGCGTGTTGGGATTGAGCGGCGAGTTCCGGTAGCGGAACTCCGAGGCGTAATCCACCTCGACGGGCACGCGGGCAAAGCGCTCGATCAGGTGCTCGGCGACCAGGCAGGCATGCCAGGCGGTCCCGCAGGCGCAGAACTGGAGGCGGTCGATCTGGCGGAACTCGGCGGCGGTGAGATTGAGCCCGCCAAACTGGCCGGTGCTCCCGTCCTCGGAAAAGCGGCCGCGCATGGTGTTCTCCAGCGCCTGTGGCTGCTCGAAGATCTCCTTCTCCATGAAGTGGCTGTTTTTTCCGAGCTCGGAGTCGGTGACCGACCAGGTGATCTTATCCACGACAGGGGAGATTCCCGCCTGGTCGAGTGTCGAGATGCTGAAGTCCGCGGCTGTCACGCGCACGAGCTCCCCGTCCTTCAGGTAGACGACGTTCTGGGTCCGGCTGATCAGGGCGGAGGCGTCGCTCGCCAGGATGTACTCGCCTTCGCCCACGCCCAGGATGAGGGGCGAGGCCTTGCGGGCGGCGATCATCTCGCCGGGAAAGTCGACGCACAGGACGGCGATGCCGTAGGTGCCCTCGACGTGCAGCAGCGCCTTGCGGACCCCCTCGAGGAAACGGCTGCCGCTCCCGTTCCCCTCGGTTGCCTTGGAGTGGTGGTAGGCGATCAGGTTGCTGAGGACCTCCGTGTCCGTCTCCGAGGAGAAGGTGTAGCCGCGTTCCAGGAGGAAGGCCTTGATCTGGACGTAATTCTCGATGACCCCGTTGTGGACGAGCGCGATCTTCCCGTCGCTGCTGACATGCGGGTGCGCGTTGGCCTCCGTCACCCCGCCGTGGGTGGCCCAGCGGGTGTGGCCAATGCCGACCGTCCCGGTGAGGTTGTACCGGACCGCCTCCCGGGAGAGGTTTTCCACCCGGCCGGCCCGCTTCACCACCGTCATTCCCCCATCCTGCATCACCGCCAACCCGGCGGAGTCATAGCCGCGGTACTCGAGGCGCTTGAGCCCCTCGAGGATGATAGAGGCAACCTTCTGCCTGCCGACATAACCGACGATTCCGCACATGTTTTGACAAAATAGAGTGGCCAAAATAGCCCGTGGCGCAAACCTTGGGCAAGGATTATAGACTTAACGATGTCATCCCCGGTCATGACCACCCAGAAAAGCGTCCTCGCCGTCATCATGGGCGGCGGCCGGGGCACGCGCCTGGCGCCCCTCACCTGGGAGCGCTGCAAGCCCGCCGTCCCGCTCGCCGGAAAGTACCGGCTGGTCGACATCCCGATCAGCAACTGCATCAACTCGGACATCAACCGGATATTCCTGCTCACGCAGTTCAACACCGCCTCGCTGCACCGGCATCTGACGAGCACCTACAATTTCGACCCCTTTGGCGGGGGATTCGTTGACATCCTCTCCGCGGAGCAGACGGAGACCAACGTGCACTGGTACCAGGGCACCGCAGACGCGGTCCGCCGCAACCTGGTCCACTTCCGCAGCTCCCCCCACGAGATCGTCCTGATTCTCTCCGGGGACCAGCTTTACCGGATGGACTTCCGGGAGATCATCGGCCGGCACATCGAGACGAAGGCGGACGTGACCGTGGCGGCGATCCCCGTCCCCGTGTCGCAGGTGGAGGGGCTGGGCGTCATGCGGGTCAACGACGACCTGTCGATCCAGGAATTCGTGGAGAAGCCGAAGGATCCGGCCCTGGTCGCGAGCCTGGCGGTCGGGCCGACGATCGAAGGGCGGCTGAAGGCGCCCTCCGCCGGGAAGCGCTGCCTGGCCTCGATGGGCATCTATGTCTTCAACCGGGCGGCGCTCGCGGAGGCCCTGTCCAATTCCATGACCGACTTCGGCAAGGAGGTCATCCCGAGCCTGCTCGGGAAGAAGCGGCTTTTTTCCCACATCTTCGAGGGCTATTGGGAGGACATCGGGACGGTCCGGGCGTTCTTTGAGGCGAACCTCGCGCTGGCCCAGCCGCTGCCCCCCTTCAATTTCTTCGAGTCCGCGGCGCCGATCTACACCCAGGACCGCTACCTGCCCGCCTCCAAGCTCAACAAGTGCGCGATCGACCATGTGGTCATCGGCGACGGGTCGATCCTCACCGATTCGACGCTGAAGCACTGCGTCATCGGCATCCGGTCCTATGTCGGCGAGGGCTCGAACCTTGAGGACGTCGTCGTGATGGGCGCGGACTTCTACGAGACCGAGGCCGAGCTGGAGTCCAACATCCAGAAGCGCCGGCCGCGGGTCGGCATCGGGAAAAATTGCCGGATCCGGCACGCGATCATCGACAAGAACGCGCGGATCGGCGACGGCTGCGTCCTCTCCCCGGAGGGGAAGGCGGACGGGGACTACGCGGAGCGCTCGATCATCATCCGGGACGGAGTCCTGGTCGTGCCCAAGGGCGCGGTCCTCCCGGCGGGAACTTCGCTGTGACCCGGCCGCAGCGAAGCCGCGCGTCCGCCCGTGACAAGCGGCGCCGGGCATGGTAGGGTTGCCGGCATGCTTACCCCGAAACAAGTCGCGACGTTCAAGTCCCAGGGCTACCTGCGGGGGTCCAAGGTCGTTTCCGACGCCGAGGTCGATGTTTTGCGCGCTGAGATCGAGCGCGTGATCCGGCAGCGCAGCCGCAAGGACATTACCCAGCCGGTCCTCTGCCATAATTTCACGCACAACAAGAACGCCCCCGTCTGGCAGATCGTGAACATCTGGGAGGCCAGCCTGGCCTTCTCCAGGCTCATCCGGCACCCGGTCATCTGCGATGAGATCGCCCAGCTGACCTCGGCGCGAACGCTGCGGATCTGGCACGACCAGATCCAGTACAAGCCGGCCTCCCGCGGCGGGGTGAACATGTGGCACCAGGACGCGCCGCTCTGGCCGATCCTCGCGCCGATGACGGAGGTGACCGCCTGGGTCGCCCTTGACGACGTGGACGTGGACAACGGCTGCATGAGCATGGTGCCCGGCTCGCACCTCTGGGGCGACCACATCGACTACCTGAACACCTGGAAGGACTACGTGGCCGACGTGCCCAAGTCCTACAAGGGCCACCGGGTCCGGGTGAAGACCTGCCCCGTGCGCAAGGGAGAGGTCCACTTCCACCATGCGCTCACCTGGCACGGGTCCCACGCGAACACGAGCGGGCGTCCGCGCCGCGCGATCGCGCTGCATTTCATGACGGAAAAGACCTGCTTTGTCGCCTCGGGCGAACACTGCATGAAGCCCTTTGTCGAGGTCGCCGACGGCAAGCCCATGCGCGGCGCGCACTTTCCGCTGGTCTGGGCGCGGGAATAATGCGAAAGGGGTTTGCGCCCCTTCATGCCGCTCTCCCTCTTCCCGCTCGATCCGCGCTGCCACCTGCTGACGAACCTCGTCTGGGAATCCAATCCCGACGGCGTTCCGTCGCTTCACCGGCAGAAACTCTGGGTTGAGTTTCCCGGTCCGGTCCGGTCCTCGGGGTTGGTCGCCCGCTTTCCGTTGCCGGTCGGCCGGGTGCGCGTCGAAACGGCGGAGGACGCCGCCGGGACGCGCTGGCGGACGCTCGCGGAAGGGCGGCTCGAGGCCTCGCCGGCGACCCTGTCCTGGCCGGCGACCGCGGTCTCCAACCTTCGCGTCCACGTGGTCGAGCCCGATCAGCCCTCGTTTCCCAACGCCTATTACTTTGAGGCGATCGAGCTGCGGCTCGCCGATGGCGAGACCTGCGCCTGGGGGGCGGTCGACCCGGTCGTGCCCGGGCGGCCGCTGGACGAGCGCAGCGGCGGCGGGATCGAGCCCGTCGCCGGTCCCGGGGGGGTGCACGCCAACCAGCAGCTCGGCCTGGCGCACGACCTGCC
>CAITEC010000025.1 GCA_903891325.1 uncultured Opitutaceae bacterium | reverse complement strand
TTACCAACGTCTGCGTGCCAAGGGTAAAGCCGTCCACGTCTGCCTTGTAGCCGTTATGCGCAAGTTGCTCTGCCTACTCAACAGACTCATCCAGGATCCAGATTTTACCCTTGCCCACTAACACCGCTGCTTCCTGTTCAAAACATAGCCTCCGTTCAGCCTACCTTTCCTAAATTCGGGATTTTCTTCCTTCCCCGCATGATGTTCACTCTCCCGCGATGAAAGCACTGCCCGCCCTGCTGAGGAAGATTGCCGGACGGCGGCTGCTCGTGATCGGCGACGTGATCCTCGACCGGTACCTGTGGGGCGACGCCACGCGCATCTCGCCGGAGGCCCCCGTGCCCGTCGTCCATGTGACCCGCGAGTCCGAGACGATCGGCGGCGCGGGCAACGTCGCCAACAACATCGCCGCCCTCGGCGCGCGCGTCGAGGTGGTGGGCGCGATCGGCGAGGACGACAACGGGAAGAGCTTGCGGCGGCTCTTTGCGGCGGGGGGCATCGGGTTTGACGAGCGCTTCGCCAACCCGAAATTCCGGACGATCACCAAGACCCGCGTGGTGGTCCGAAACCAGCAACTGTGCCGGCTCGATTACGAGGAACCGTGGAACCCGCCATCCCTCGGCGCGGCGGCCATGCGCCTGATCGAGTCGAAGGTCCGCGAGGCGGACGGGGTCATCGTCTCCGACTATGCGAAGGGGCTCCTCACCACCCGGGCCGTGCAGAAGGTCGCCGCGCTCGCCCGGGCCCACGGCAAGTTCATCGCGCTGGACCCGAAGCCGGCCAGCGGCATCCGGTTCACCGACCTGGACCTGATCACTCCAAACCGGCATGAGGCGATCGAGCTGTCCGGGCTCAAGTTTTCCTCGGACCAGGCGGTGGACCTTGCGGCTGTGTGCTCCCGGATCTGGAAGCGCTACCGGCCCCGCAACCTTGTGATCACGCTCGGCGGCGACGGCATGCTCACCAGCCACAAGGGCGACGTGGTCCACCGGATCCCGACGGCGGCGCGCCAGGTCTACGACGTCTCCGGCGCCGGCGACACCGTCATTGCCGCCCTCACCCTCGCGCTGACCTCCGGGGCCTCCCTGGAGCAGGCCGCCCATTTTGCCAACGCGGCGGCCGGGGTCGTGGTCGGAAAGCTGGGCACCGCCACCGTCACGCCCGCCGAGATGCTCGCGCATGCGGGATGAAGTCCCGGCTCGATGAACTGCTGGTGGCCCGCGGCCTGGCCGCAAGCCGCGCCCAGGCCAAGGCCCTGGTCATGGCCGGCCGCGTCCATTCCGGCACGGAGCGGCTCGACAAGCCCGGCCGGGAATTCGCGGCGGACATCGAGCTGTCGGTCAGGCAGCCTCCGCGATTCGTCAGCCGCGGGGGCGAGAAGCTGGAGGCTGCGCTCTCCGGGTTCGGGCTGGACCTGCGCGGGGCGCATGTGCTCGACGTCGGCGCCTCGACGGGCGGGTTCACCGACTGCGCCCTCCAGTCCGGCGCCGCGTCGGTCGCCTGCGTCGACGTCGGCCGGGCGCAGCTCCACCCAAAAATCCAGGCCGACCCCCGGGTCACCAACATCGAGAAGACAAATGCGCGCTCCCTCTCGGCCGCCGCCCTGCCCCGCCCCGAATTCGACGTGGTGGTGATGGACCTGTCCTTCATCTCCCTGCGCACCGTGCTCCCCGCGGTCTGGCCGCTGCTCCGGAAGGGCGGCGCCCTGGTGGCCCTCGTGAAGCCCCAGTTTGAGGCGGGAAAGGCCGAGGCCGACCGCGGCAAGGGTGTCATCCGCGATCCCGCCGTCCGTGAGGCGACGCTCGCGCTGGTCCGCGATTTCGCCCTGTCCTCCCTCCGCGGCGCGAGCCTGATTGGCAGCATGGATTCGCCGATCGCCGGGGCGGACGGCAACCGGGAGTTTTTGCTCGGACTTCGCAGGGATCGCCAATAGCCTCCCGCACGGTTGATTCCGCCATGTCCCCGATCCGCTCCCTCGCCTTTGTCGTCAATGCCGGGAAGCCCGGCGCGCCCGGGCTTGCGCGCGAACTCATGGCGACCGCCAGGCGGACGGGGGCGCGATTCAGGCACACCGCCCGGCAGACCCTCCCCCGGGGCTATCTTCGCGGCTGCGACGCCTGCTGCGTGATCGGCGGCGACGGCACCCTGCTCGGAGTCGCCGGCGAGGCGGCCCGCGCCGGCGTGCCGATCATCGGGGTGAACCGGGGCGGCCTCGGCTTCCTCACCACCTTCTCGCCCGAGGAGGCCCGGGCGAACTTTGGGGCCCTCCTCCAGGGAGCGTACCGGATCGATCGCCGCGCGATGATTGCCGGCTCGATCGGCTCGGCGGCCCCCGACCTGGCGCTCAACGACGTCCTGATCAAGGCCGAGGCGAACACCCGCCTCGTCCGGCTCGAGGTCTTCGCGGACGGCGAACGGGTGACCGAATACCTTTGCGACGGCCTCCTCTTCTCGACCGCCACCGGCTCGACCGCCTACAACCTCTCCGCCGGGGGGCCGATCGTGCACCCGTCCGCCAAGGTCATCGCCATGACCCCGATCTGCCCGCACACGCTCAGCAACCGGACGGTGATCTTCCAGGAGTCGGTGAAGCTGCAGGTGTTCAACCGCACCGAGGGCGCGAGCCTGCTCGTCGCAATCGACGGCCAGCGCAAGATCGGCGTCTCCACGGGGGGAAAGCCGGTGCGCATCTCGATCGCCAGGCTGCGGCTGCCGCTGGTCCAGCACCCGAAGTACAGCTACTTCTCCGTGCTGCGCACCAAGCTCAACTGGAGCGGGGCGAGTCCGGAGATGAAGCCGGGGTCGCAGGCGCCGGGGTGACCGCGCCGTCGGCCGCGGCCTTCTTTTTCCGGCGCTTCCGCTTGTGCTTCGGCTTGCCCGAGGGGTCCGAGGACGCCCGGGAGGAACTTTTCACGGCGGGAACCGGTGAGGCCGGGATGGGATCGTCAGCGGCCAGGGCCGCGGAACAGGAGGTCGCAAGCAGGCTCGCGAGCAGGAACAGTCTCATGTGAATTAGGTTCATGGGTGGCCGATAGTAGCAAGTGCTCCTGCAGAAACCTGAAACCTGAGACCTGAAACCTGAGGCGATCTTTCCAATCCGTACTGGCGGTGCGCGCCCGGGGAGCGCGCACCGCCAAAAAAAAACTCGTTGCTGGGCTGGTTTTCGCTAGATTCGATCCGGTGGCCTCATGCAAGACTCCCAATTCCCAGATATTGTCGCCCGAATCACCGAGAGCGATCCCCGCTTCGACAAGAAGGCCTACGATTTCGTGCGCCTGGGGCTTGACCACACCGTGAAGGACATCCGCAAGCGGGACGCCGCCCGCGCCGAGAAAATGCGCCATGTGACCGGTGCCGAGCTCCTCGGCGGGCTGCGCGTCTACGCCCTGGACCAATTTGGCCCGATGGCCAAGAGCATCCTCAACTCCTGGGGGATAAAGACCTCCAGGGATTTCGGGGCAATCGTATTTAACCTCATCGACCACAAGGTTTTCAGCAAGACGGAGAGCGACCGGATCGAGGATTTCGAGGGCGTCTTCGATTTTGACGATGCATTCGTGATACCCTTCCTTCCGGTCGGCCGCAGCCGTCCGAAGACCCGTTCGATCGGCCGGGCCTGAAGGCGATGCCCAAGACGACCCATTCCGCCTCCGACCTGTCGCTGCTCGACGCCTTCTGGCGCGAGCCGGTCACCCGGACGATCCTGCCAAACGGGCTCACCCTCATCGTCAAGCCGGACCGCTCCGCCGCCCTGGCGTCCGTCCAGATCTGGGTGAAGACCGGCAGCATCCACGAGGACACCCAGCTGGGCGCCGGCCTGTCCCACTACCTTGAGCACATGCTCTTCAAGGGCACGGCCCGGCGCTCCTGCCGGCAGATCTCGTCGGAGGTGCAGGCGCAGGGCGGCAACATCAACGCCTACACGACCTTCGACCGCACGGTCTACCACATCGACCTGCCCAGCGAGAACACGAACTTCGCGATCGACCTGCTTTCCGACATCGTCCTTCACTCGACCCTCCCGGCCGACGAGGCGGCCAAGGAAAAGGAGGTCATCCTCCGCGAGATCGCGATGACCCGCGACGACCCCGAGGACCGGCTGTGGCTGGCCGTCTTCTCCAGCGCCTTCCGCGAGCATCCCTACCGGCAGCCGATCATCGGGCACAGCGACGTGTTTTCAACGGTGAGCCCCGCCGACCTGGGGGCCTATTACCGCGCCCGCTACGTGCCCAACAACGTCGTGGTGGTCGTCGTCGGCGATGTCGATCCCGCCGCGGTGTCCGCCGAGGTCTCGCGCTGCCTGGGCGGCCTGCCCCGCGGCAGGCTGGCCCCCGTGCTTGTGCCCGCCGAGCCGCTCCAGCTCGCGCCGCGCGAGCATCATGCCCTCGAGGCGGTCCAGCTCACCCGGGCGGTGATCGCCTGGCAGATCCCGGGCCTTTCCCACCCGGACGCGCCGGTCCTCGACCTTCTCTCCATGGTGGCCGGCCACGGCGAGAGCTCGCTGCTGTGGCGGGAGCTCCGGGAAACCTCCGGGCTGGTCCACACGATCGACGCGTCCACCTGGAACCCGGGGAGCAGCGGGCTGTTCTGCGTCACCTACACCTGCGAGCCCGAGAAGCGGGAGGCGGCCGCCGCCGCGATCGAGCGGACCCTTGCCCGGGCCGCGACCCGCGGATTCACCGCCACCCAGCTCAGGAAGGCCGTCCGGCAGCTCGTCGTCGACGAGATCAACACCCGCAAGACGATGAGCGGCCAGGCCTCCCGGCTGGGCGCCGCCGAGGTCGTCGTCGGGGACATCGACTACAGCCGCAGCTATTTCCAGCGCCTGAACACGGTCGTCCCGGGGGACCTGAAGCGGGCCGTCGCAACCTACCTGCGGGCCGACCGGCGCACCTTCGTGACGACGAGCCCCGCGGGCACGCCGGCGGCCGCGGCGGCCGGCGCTGCGGCGCGGGGCGGCGCGGGGCGCGTCGCCGATTTCACGGAGACGACGCTGTCCAACGGTGCGCGCCTCGTCCTCCAGCCCGACCCGCGGCTTCCCAACCTTCATTTTCGCCTGCTGATCGGCGGCGGAACCGCCTTCGAGGAGCCCGGAAAGCGGGGTTCCACGGCCCTTCTTGCCACCCTGCTGACCAAGGACACCCACCGGCATGATGCCGCCGAGATCGCCCGCCACATCGAGGAGGTCGGCGGCACGTTCGCCTCCTTCTCCGGAAACAACAGCCTCGGTGTCGCCGTCGAGGTCCTTCCTCCGGATGCCGACCGCGCCCTTTCCGTGATCTCGGAGGCCCTCCTGGTCCCCGCATTCAAGGCATCCACCTTCGCGACCGAGCGCGACGCGCAGGCCGCGGACCTGCGGGAGGAGGCCGACGACGTGGTCTCCCACGCGCGCAGGCTTATCCGCCAGAAATTCTTCGGCTCCAGTCCGCTCGCGCTCGATCCGCGCGGCGACCTCGACGGCATCCAGGCGCTGAAGCCCGCCGACATCGGCGCGCTCATGCGCCAGCTCTGCGTGGCGCCGGGCGTCGTGCTCGCCGTCTCCGGGGACATCCCGCGCGGGCTCGAGTCGGACCTGAAGCGCTTTCTCGAGAAGATTCCCTCCAAGGCTGCCGGCGGCGGCCGCGCAAAGTCCCCGGCCGCGCTCGCGGGCGCCGACGGCGCTCCGGCGTTTCCCGCCAATCCCGGCGACTTCACCGTCCGGGAGAAGCGCGAGCAGGCGGTCGTCCTCCAGGCCTTTCCCTCCCCCCGGCTCTATGCCGGGGACTACTATGCCGGCGAGGTGGCCGACGAGCTGTTCAGCGGGATGGCGTCGCGGCTCTTCGAGCGCGTCCGCGAGCAGAAGGCGCTGGCCTACTTCGTGCGTTCGACCCGGGTCGCGTCCCTTTCGGCCGGGATGTTCCTGTTCTTCGCCGGCACCCGGCCCGGCCGCGAGGACGAGGTCGTCGCCGAGATCGACGCGGAAGTGGCCCGGGTCCAGGACGGCGGTGTCGAGGAGGCGGAGCTGAGGCGCTGCCAGGTGCGGCTCAAGGCCGGGCGCCGCCAGGCGATGCAGACCAACGCCGCCCGCGCCTTCCAGGCGGGGCTTTCGGTCCTGCAGGGGAAGCCCGCTGACCACTGGAAAAAATACGACGGGGCGGTGGACGCGGTCACGCGCGAGGACCTGGCCCGCTTTGCGCGGACCTATTTCCTGAAGACCCGCCGCACGCAGCTGATCGTGAAGCCGTGATGGGCCCTCAGGCCTGATCCCCGGGCGCGGTCCCGAAAAATTCCGCGAAATGGCCCGTCGCCGTGTACCCGCGGGCGCGCAGCTTTTCCTCCACCGCCTGCAGCGCCTGATGGACGGCGGCCGCCGACTCTGCGTCGACCTCGTCCACGCGGCCGGTCTTCCGGCAGACGACATGGTAGCGCGGCCGCCCGCCCAGGTCGATCGCGTACAGCCACGTGCCCCCGCGGGACAGGGCGCGGCGGACGAGCGCTATCCCCTCGAAGGCCTCCATGCAGCGGTAGACGGTGACCAGGTCGCAGGCGCCCGACCGAATCGCGCGGTGGATCTGCTCGATGCTCGCCGGCGCCCGGCGCCGGATCAGCTCGGAGAGGATGGCCATCCGCGGCCTGGTGATCCGCAGACCCGCGGCCTTCAGCCGCGCGCCGGCGGCCTCGAGCGCTGCCGGGCCTGACTCGGGTGCTCCGCTCATCGTCAGGGTGCCCCTCCGCTCCTCAGGCGTCCCGGAGCAGCCGGCGGAGCGTCTCGTCCACCAGCTTGGGGTTGGCCTTGCCCTTGGCGGCGCGCATCACCGGGCCCTTGAAGGCGTTGATCGCGCTGTCCTTTCCCGCCTTGAAGTCCGCCACCGAGCGCGCATCGCCGGCCAGCGCCTCACGGCACCACTGCTCGAGCTCGCCGGCGTCGGTCCCGGCGCGCAGTCCCCTCCGGTCGACGATCACCTCGGGCGCCTCGCCGGTCTCCATCATGGCCGCGAAGACCTCGCGCGCGGCCGGGCCGGGAATGGCGCCGGCCTCGACCAGCTTCACCAGGCCGGCGACGTGCGCGGGCCGGACGCGGGAGGCCCCCAGGGGGATTCCGGCGCGCCCCAGCTCCCGGAGCAGGTCGTTCGCGATCCAGTTGCCCGCGGCCTGCGGCTTCCCGGAAAGCCGCGCCGCCTCCTCAAAGAAATCGCTCAGCGCCCGGTCCGGCACGAGAACCGAGGTAATCGTGTAGGGGACCTGGTACTCGGAGAGGAAGCGCCGCTGCTTGTCGAAGGGCAGCTCCGGGCACCCGGCCCGGATCCTCGCCTTCCACGCCTCGTCCACCCGCACGGGCATGAGGTCCGGGTCGGGAAAATAGCGGTAGTCGTGGGCCATCTCCTTGGAGCGGAGGGACTGCGAGGCGCCCGTCTGCCCGTCGTAGTCGCGGGTCTCCTGCACGATCGCGCCCCCGCGCTCCACGACGGAAACCTGGCGCCTGATCTCGTGGGCGATCCCCGCGCGCACGAAGGAGATCGAGTTGAGGTTCTTCAGCTCGACCTTGGTGCCGAGGGCAGTCGCGCCGACCGGCCGGATCGAGACGTTCGCATCGCAGCGCATCTGGCCCTTCTCCATGTCGCAGTCGGATATCCCGCCGTAGATCATGATCGTCTTCAGCGCGGTCAGGTAGGCGAAGGCCTCGTCGGCGCTGCGCAGGTCCGGCTCCGAGACGATCTCCATGAGCGGGGTGCCGGCCCGGTTGAAGTCGATCAGCGAGCCGCCCGCGCCGTGGGTCAGCTTGCCGACGTCCTCCTCAAGGTGAATGCGGGTCAGGGCCACCGCCCGGTGCGCGCCCATCACGTTGCGGGAGGCGCCCGGCAGCTCGATCTCGACCGACCCGCCCACGCAGATCGGGTTGTCGTATTGCGAGATCTGGTAGTTCTTCGGGGAGTCCGGGTAGAAGTAGTTCTTCCGGTCCCACTTGCACACCGGGGCGATCGCGCAGCCGAGCATGAGGCCGGCCTTGACCACCTGGTTGAGGGCCTCGCGGTTCATGACCGGCAGCGCGCCGGGCAGCGCGAGCACCACCGGGTCGGTCAGGGAGTTTTCCGGCGCGCCGAATCCCGCGGCGACCCGGGTGAACATCTTCGACGCCGTCCTCACCTGGACGTGGACTTCAAGGCCTATGACCGCTTCGTAGTTCATCTAGGCGCCGTTCATTTCCGGGTGCTGCGCGGACCAGGCGTGGTCGCGCTCATAGGCCCGCGCGATCGCGAGCATGTCCGCCTCGCCGAAGGGCTTGCCGATGATCTGGAGCCCGATTGGGAGGCGGCCCCGCGTGAAGCCGCAGGGCACGCTGATTCCCGGGAGCCCGGCGAGGTTCACGCCAATCGTGTAAATGTCGCTCAGGTACATGGCGAGCGGATCGGCCGCCCGCTCCCCCTTTCGGAACGCGGCTGTCGGCGAGGTGGGCGTGAGGATGGCATCCACCTCCCGGAAGGCGTTGAGGAAATCCCGCCGGATGAGGGTCCGGACCTTCTGGGCGCGCAGGTAGTAGGCGTCGTAGTAGCCGCTGCTCAGCACGTAGGTGCCCAGGATGATCCGGCGCTTCACCTCCGCGCCGAAGCCCTCCGCGCGCGACTTGAAATACAGGTCCACCGCGTCGGCGGCCTCCGCGGACCGGTGGCCGTAGCGGACCCCGTCGTACCGGGAGAGGTTCGAGGAGCACTCGGCTGTCGCGATGATATAGTAGGCGCCCACCGCATACTTCGTGTGCGGAAGCGACACCTCGCGGATCTCGCAGCCGATCGACCGGTAGTGATCCACCGCCCGCTCGACGGCCGCTGCGACCTCCGGATCCAGCCCCTCGGCGAAATACTCCCGGGCGATCCCCAGCTTCCAGGTTGCGCCCGGGCGATCCAGTCCGGCGCGGTAATCCGGGATCGGGTTGCGCAGCGACGTCGAGTCGAGCGGGTCGTGCCCGGCGATCGCACCCAGGGTGATGGCGGTGTCCTCGACGGAGCGCGCAAAGGGGCCGATCTGGTCGAGCGACGAGGCGAAGGCGATCAGCCCGTAGCGCGAGACCAGCCCGTAGGTGGGCTTCAGCCCGACCACCCCGCAGAGCGCGGCGGGCTGCCGGATCGAACCGCCCGTGTCGGAACCCAGCGCGGCGGCGGCCTCGCCCGCGGCGACGGCGGCGGCGCTTCCGCCCGACGAGCCGCCCGGCACCCGGGTGAGGTCCCAGGGGTTGCCCGTCGTGCGCGTCGCGGAATTCTCGGTCGATGAACCCATTGCGAACTCGTCGAGGTTGAGCCGTCCCCAGATGATGGCACCGGCCTCCCTCAGCCGCCGGGTCACCGTCGCATCGTAGGGCGACACGTAGTTGGCGAGCATCCGGCTGGAGGCGGTCAACGGCTGGCCCGCAACGGAAATGACATCCTTCATCCCGACGGGAATCCCGTCGAGCGGCCCGCGCGAGGCGCCGGCGGCCCTCCGCCCGTCGGATGCGGCCGCCTGGGAGAGCGCGTCGGCCTCGTCGAATGAATTGAAGGCCTGCAACCGCGGGTCCACCGCCCGGGTGCGGGCGACGTGGGCGCGCATCAGCTCGACGGACGACACCTTCCCCTCCGCGAGCAGGGAGGCCAGCTCGGTGATCGGCTTGAAGATCAGCTCGGCGCTCATCACTCGACGACCTTCGGGACCGCGAACAGGTTGTCGCGCCGGGCCGGCGCGTTGCGGAGGGCCGCTTCCACCGGCAGTCCGGGCTGGGCCACATCCTCGGCCCAGACGTTCTCGACGGGAAACGCGTGGGCGGTCGGCTCGACACCCGACACGTCCACCTCCTTCAGGAGGGCGATGTAGGCGAGGACGTCCCCGAGCTGGCCGGAGAACGCGGCCTTCTCCTCCTCGCTGAGGGAAATCCGGGCCAGTCGGGCCACGTGGTCGATGTCAAGGTCGGCGGGCCGGCTCATGGTCACTTTCGGATTTGGAAGGTCGTTGAGCGGAGCAGGTCCTCCTGGAGCCGCCCGAAGGCCGCGTTGACCTCCTCGTCGGTCAGCGTCCGGTCCGCGGCGCGAAACACGAGCGAATAGGCGAGGCTCTTCCTGCCCTCGGGCAGATTCGGCCCCCGGTACACGTCGAAGACCGAGACGCTCTCCAGGGCGAAGGCGCCGCCCACCGCCTTGCGGGCGGCCCGGGCCAGCGCCGCCCCCACCGCCGCGGCCGGCTCGGCGGCGTCGACGACAAGGGCGATGTCCCGGAGCGCCGGGGGAAAGAGGCTGAAGTCGGAATACCGGCGGCGGGCGGCGGCGGACTGCAGCCGCTCGGGCAGGATCGCGAAGATCCCGGCGTGCACGGCCCCGGCGACGCCCAGGTCCCGGACGATCCCGAGATTGAGCAGCCCGAAGCGGGCGTACCAGCCGCGGTCCATGTCGCCGGCGAGCGCCGAGTGGCCCTCCTGCCAGCCGAAATACGGCCCGGGGATCGAGTCAAGCGGCGCGTCCCCCAGGCTGACCCCCGCGCACGCCGCGAGGGCCGCGACGTGGTGCTTCGCCTCGTAGAAATCGGCCGGTGCCCGCTGCAGCCAGCGCCGGGCGCCGTCGTCGCCGATCACAAAGGCGGCGGACGCGCACTCGAAATTCTGCCCGTTGTGCTCGATGAAGATCCGGCCGACCTCGCAAAGGCGGGATGCGGGGACGCCGCGCGACTGGTTCAGCCGCAGGTTCTCGAGCAGGCCCATGATCAGCGTGGGGCGCAGGTGGGACTGGTCCTCTGCGAAGGGGTTGGAGAGCGCCAGCTCCTGGGCGGCGGTCTCCGAGACCCATTTGGCGGTTTCATGGGCCGAGCGCAGCGTCGTGTTCACGCACTCGTTGAAGTCGTGGCCCACGAGGTAGGCGGCGGCCGCGCGGTTGAAGCGGACCACCGGGTCGTCCTCGCCGACGAGCCCCGGGGCGGAAACCCGGCCCGGCGGGATCTTTTCCGTGCCGTGAAGCCTCAGGATCTCCTCCACAAGGTCGATCGGGCGGTCGAGGTCGTCGCGCCAGGAGGGGATCGAGACGGTCCACGACGGGCCGGTCCCGGCATGCGTCTCCTCGCGGACGATGCGCAGCTCCAGGGACTCAAGCGCCGCCTTCATGTCCGCGTCGGGAATGTCGAAGCCGAGGCGCTCCCGCACGAATGCGGGCGTGAGCGCGATCTCGCGGCGCGACGGGGCCTCGCCGCCGACCACGTGGACCGGGCCGGCGACCCGGCCGCCGGCGAGCTGGACGATCAGGTCGAGCGCCCGGGCCGCCGCCTCCGGCGCCATCCGCGAATCCACGCCCCGCTCGAAGCGGTAGGAGGAATCAGAGGAGAGCCCCAGGGAGCGCGAGGTCCTGCGGACCGAGAGCGGATCGAAGACGGCGCACTCCAGGACGATGTCGCGCGTTCCCGGGCCGACGCCGGAATCCACGCCGCCCATGATCCCGGCGACAACGGCGGGCCGGGACGCGTCGGCGACCACGAGCATCCGGTCGTCGAGCTTGTGCTCCCTGCCGTCCAGCGTGGTGATCGTCTCCCCATTCGCCGCCCGGCGGACGACGATGCGGCCGCCCGCGAGCTTGGAGGCGTCGAAGGCGTGCAGCGGCTGGCCGCGCTCCAGGAGGACGAAATTGGTGACGTCGACCACGTTGTTCACCGGGCGCAGGCCGACGGCCTTCAGCCTGTCCTGGAGCCAGGGGGGGCTGGGGGCGATGGTGACGCCGGTGATGGCGACGGCGATGTAGAGGGGGCAGTCGGCGGGGGCGGTGACGCTGACGGAGAGGCTGACGGGGCTCGACGCGGGCGGGAAACCCGTCTGCGCTGCTGCTCCGCCGGGCGGCAAGGCTGCGATTGTCGGGTGGTGGATCTCGGGGTATTTGAGCGCCTTGCCGAACCACGCGGCCAATTCACGGGCGATTCCCAGATGCGAGAGGCAGTCCGGGCGGTTGGGGGTGATCTCAATGTCCAGGATGGTGTCGCCGGCGGGCAGGACGTCGTTGATCGGCCGGCCGAGCTCGGGGCGGTCGGCGAGGATGAGCAGGCCCTCGTGGTCGTCCCCCATCCCCAGCTCGCGGCGGGAGCACATCATTCCGTCGGAGAGCTGCCCGCGGATCTTTGACTGCTTGATGGTGAAGTTGCCGGGAAGGACCGCCCCGGGCAGCGCCACGGGCACCCGGTCCCCGACCTTGTAGTTCTGGGCGCCGCAGACGATCGTCTTGACGCCGCCGGCCGGACCGATGTCCACCTGGCAGACCGAAAGCTTGTCGGCGTTCGGATGCTTATCCCGCGCCAGGACCTCGCCCACGACCACCTGGTCGAGCCGCGGGGCCCCGGCGGAGGTCACGCCCTCCACCTCGAAACCCAGGAAGGTGACCGCGTGGGTGATCTCCTCGGCGGTCGCCTCCAGGGAGACGTAGTCAGCGAGCCAGTTGAGCGAGATTCTCATGAGAATTGCCCGAGGAACCTCAGGTCGTTCTGGTAAAAATAGCGGATGTCGTCCACGGCGTAGAGGAGCATCGCCAGCCGCTCCAGCCCCATCCCGAAGGCATATCCCGTCCACACGGCGGGATCGTACCCGACGGATGCGAAGACGGAGGGGTCCACCATGCCGCAGCCCCCGATCTCGATCCACTCCTTGTTGACCTTCGGCAGGTGGCGGGCGGACAGGTCGACCTCGAAGCTCGGCTCGGTGTACCCGAAGTAATGCGGCCTGAAGCGGATCTTCGTGTCCGGGCCCAGAAGGGAGCTGAAGACGTGGTCGATCAGGGCCTTCAGGTCGCGGACCGTGACGTTGCGGTCGACCGAGAGGCACTCCAGCTGGTGAAAGCAGGCGGAGTGGGTGGCGTCCGTCGTGTCCCGCCGGTAGGCGCGGCCCGGCGACACGATTCGGATCGGCGGCGGGCCCTTGAGCATCGTGCGGATCTGGACCGACGACGTGTGCGTGCGCAGGAGGTACTTCTCGCCGGGGTTCTTCCGGGCGACGTTCCCGAAGCGGGCCGATGGGGGGAAGTAGAACGTGTCCTGCGGGTCGCGCGCGGTGTGCTCGGGCGGCGTGTTGAGCGCGTCAAAGCAGTAGAATTCGGTCTCGACCTCGGGGCCGTCGGCCACGGAGAAGCCCACCTTGTGCATGATCCGGCACATTTCCTCCCGGACCAGCGTCAGGGGGTGGTATTTTCCCGGGCCCGGGTCCGGGGAGGGAAGGGTCGGGTCCACGGCCGGCCCAAGCCGCGCGGCCTCGGCCGCCGCCTCGATCCGCGCGAGGGATGCATCGAGCACCGCCTGGAGCCGGGCCTTCGCCTCGTTGACCATCCTGCCGGCCGCGGGGCGCTCCTCCTTGGGAACCGAGCCCATCCGCTTCAGGACCGCCGTCAGCTCGCCGTTGGGCCCGACGAAACGGGCCTTCGCGGCCTCGAACTCCGGCCGGCTCGCAAGCGCCGGGAACTCGGCCGCGGCCTTGGCAAGGATGGCGTTGAGGGCGTCTTGCATGGATAAAAAAAAAGGATGGCACCTCGCGAGAAGTCCATCCTCAAACCGGGGGAAAGGCGGGTGCCGGTCAGGACTTCGCGGCTGCGGCCTTCTCCTTGAGGGCCTCGCGGGCGAGCGTCACGAGCGAATTGAAGGCGACCTCGTCGCGAACGGCCAGGTCGGCGAGCACCCGGCGGTCGAGCTCGACCTTGGCGGCCTTGAGTCCCTCGACGAACCGGCTGTAGCTGATCCCGGCGCCCCGGCACGCGGCGTTAAGCCGTACGATCCAGAGCCCGCGCCAGTTGCCCTTCTTCTTCTTGCGGTCCTGGTAGGCGTACTGCCAGGCGTGCTGGACAGCCTCCTTCGCGTAGCGGAACAGCTTCGACTTGTTGCCGAAATAGCCCTTGGCGTATTTCAGGACCTTCTTGTGGCGTTTGCGGGAGGCGGGGGAATTGGTTGCGCGAGCCATGGTGGTTCTCTTTCCGTTGTCAGGATGAAATACTCAGAGTCCGAAGGGAAGGCAGCGTTTGAGCGCGGGCGCATGCCCGGCGGCGACCAGCTTGTCCTTGGTGGCGCGGCGCTTGGACTTGGTGCTCTTCGCGGCCAGGAGGTGGCGGAAGCCCGGCGTCCGGCGGATCAGCTTGCCGGTCCCGGAGAGTTTGAAGCGCTTGGCCACGGATTTCTTGGTCTTTTGCATGGAGGAAGGGTTAAAAACAGGGATGCAGGGCCCCATTGGCAAGGGCAAAGTTGCACGCTGCGGTCCAAAATGCCCCCAGAGGGACATTTTGGACGGCACTCGTCGCGATAGCCTCTTGACAACGGGTACCCGTTTGAGAGCTTGAACAGCTCGGATTTTGGCTTCCTAGCTCAATGGTAGAGCAGCTGACTCTTAATCAGTAGGTTCGGGGTTCGAGTCCCCGGGGAGCCATTTTCACCGTTCTTTCCAGCCTCTTTCGGTCCAAGCGCCGGTGTAGCTCAATGGTAGAGCACCTGTTTTGTAAACAGGCGGTTGCAGGTTCGACTCCCGTCGCCGGCTTTTCTCTTTCCACTGCCTGGTGGTGTAATGGTAGCACAGCAGATTCTGACTCTGCTTGTCTAGGTTCGACTCCTAGCCGGGCAGCCAATTTTTCGTCGCGCAAAGCGCCGACGAAAAATTGGCCCGCCGTAGTTCGCCACCCAGCGAACGAAGGAGGGCCCTCCCCATGGCCCGCCGACGCACCGACCGCTTTTTGCCATCGCCGCACTTGCATCGAGCCCCCGCCCGCGTTTTGCCCGTTGGAAAACCGCCGCGACAATTTCCATCAAAATTATTTCCGCCCTTCCCTTGACAAAGTGGATTGACACCCGAATTGGGATGAAGCCACCTTGCTCCTCGCACTTGAAATCCAGACTTACTGCTGCTGCTGCCCGGTTCGTCTTTTCCCGCCTTTCCGCCCGGTCGATTATTCATCGACGGACGCGGCCCGCGGGTGGCCCCCGCCTCGCCGTTTTTTGATTCATTCGCCACACTTCCAACCCACCACACTATGATACACAGTCTCCCCCTCGCGTTCCTCCTCACGAATTCGGACGGCAGCCCAATGAGCTTCATGGAGCTCTTTCAGAACGGCGGCCCGGTCATGTGGGCGATTCTTCTCCTCTCCTTCATCGCCCTGACGGTCGTGATCGAGCGAATCCTGTTCATCATCCGCGAAAACGCCAGCCGCGAGCCCGAGGTGGTCGCCAGCATGCTCGAGCGGGTTGAGAAGAACAACATCAGCGGCGCCCTCGAGCTGGGCAAGAAGAGCAAGGACACCGTCGCCCGGATCCTGGTCTACAGCCTCACGAACCGCGAATACTCCCTCTCCAACGCCTTCATCCGCGCCTCCGGCCAGGAGCTCGCCCGCTACCAGCAGGGGATGGCCGTCCTCGACACCGCCATCACCGCGGCCCCCCTCCTCGGCCTCCTGGGCACCGTCACCGGCATGATGCGCACCTTCAGCGCCCTGAACACCGGCGGCGGAAGCATCGGTGACGCCGCCGGCCAGATCACGGGCGGCGTGGCCGAGGCCCTCATCGCGACCTGCTGCGGCCTGTTTATCGCGGTGTGCTGCCTCCTGCCCTACAATTACCTGAATGCGCGCACGGAGCAGGCAAAGCAGGAGATTTCCGACGCCTCCCACGCCCTCGAGATCCTCATCGCGAAGTCCGACGCCGAGAAGTCGGCCGGCCGCTGATCCCCCAACCCTCGCGCACCCATGGCCGGAGGAGGCAGCCAACGCACCAGCGGCGGGAAGAAGAAGGCCCGCATCGAGATCATTCCCCTGATCGACGTCATCTTCTTCCTGCTTGCGACCTTCGTTCTCTTCACGCTCGCCCTGAACAAGTCCAACGGTCCCCGGGTCAACCTTCCCGAGGCCCAGACCGGCGAGCCCAGGGATCCCGCCGACACCGCGACGGTGACCGTGATGCAGGACGGGACCATCGCCTGGAACAAGGACCCGATCACGATGGAGGATTTCATCAAGAACCTGCAGCAGTTCCACATCCAGCATCCCGATCCCGACGCGCACGTCCTGATCAACGGCGATGCCGATGCGATGTTCAGCGTCGCCGTCTACGTGCTCAATGAGGCGCGGAAAGCCGGGATCCACAAGGTCCTGATCGAGACGCACTCCAAGCGGGCGAGCATGACCTGACGCCGCCCCCACCCCAAACAAAACACACCCATTTATGGCTGGAAGCGCACCGAGAGCACAAGACGGCAAGAAGGCGGCCCGCATCGAGATCATCCCCCTGATCGATGTCATCTTCTTCCTGCTGGCCACTTTCGTCCTTTTCACGATCTCGCTCGACAAGATTGTGTCGGTGCCCGTCCAGCTGCCGGTTGCCGCCCCGCCGTCGCCGGTTCCGGACGACACGCTCGTGACGCTCCAGATGTCGGACACCGGCGCCTGCTTCTGGAACCGCGAGCCGATCAATGTCGAGGACATCAGCGGCCGGCTCGAGGCCTACAAGCAGCGCGTATCCAATCCCCACGTCCTGGTGACCGGCGACACGAAGGCCAAGTTCGGCGCCGTGGTCCTGGCCCTCGACGAGGTCCGCAAGGCCAACATCACCCAAGTCTCCGTCGAGACAGCCTATCCCCTGAGGCCCTCGGGCCGGTAACCCCCCGCACCGAAAGCCAACCATTCCCATGCGCCGCGATTTGGTCATAGGTATCATCTTTTCAGTGCTCGTCCACGTCGGACTCGCCGAGTACGGGAACATCTTCAAGAGCCACCCCCCCAAGCCGAAGCCGCCGGAGGTGGAGAAGGTGATCGAGATCACGATGCCGAAGATCGAGCCCGACACCCAGGAAGTGGAGGACGATTCGGTCAAGCCGATCACGATCGAGTTCGCGCCCCCGATGCAGAACGACGTCCCCCAGCCGGTGCTCGACACCTCGTTTGTCCAGCCCCTTCAGCCCCCGCCGCCGGAGAATGTGCAGATCGCCAAGGCCCAGATGATCGTCCCCACCGGCGGGACCGGATGGAAGTCGGGCATCAAGATCTTCGACGAGTCGGAGCTCGATCAGCCCGTCATCATCACCTACAAGGCCCCGATCACCTACCCCTTCGACATGAGGCGGAATCGGATCACCGGCACCGTTGTCGTCGGGTTCATCGTCGATGCGACCGGCAACGTCCACGAGCCGTACGTCGTGAACTCGACGAATCGCGGATTTGAGGAAAATGCGATCAGGGGCGTCTCCCGGTGGAAATTCAAGCCGCCGCGGAAGAGCGGACGCGCCGTCCCTTCCCATGTGGAGTTGCCCATTAATTTCACTCTCAACGACAACGAATGACACCGTGCGCCCTGACAAACTCAGATTGATCGCCCGCCTTGTCGCCGGCATTGCCCTGGCAGCCCTTCCCGCCGCGCGGCTTTCCGCCGACATGGGCGGGTTCCACGACGATGCCGTCTCGTCCGGCAAGGATGGAAGCAACGGCCCGGTTGACAACGGCCCGTCCCTCTCCGACAAGGTCAGCGCGCAATTCGAGGAGCTGAAGCCCCTGATCGATGCAAAGGACTGGCCGGGCGCGCTGGCCCTCCTGGGCACGATGGAGGCGTCGGTTGACGCGACCACCTACCAGGGCGGCTACGACACGGCCATGATCCTGGACACCAAGGCCAAGCTCCTGGTGCAGGTCGACCGGTTCGAGGAGGCGATTCCCCCGTGGGAGGCCACCCTCGCCCTCTGCGCGAAGCACCCCTCCTACTTCTACCAGTCGAACGTCAACGACATCGTCCACTACCTCGCCCAGATCTATACGCAGGTCGGGTCATCGATCAAGACGGGCCCGGGGCCGGATCTCGCCGAGCGCCAGGAGCGCCAGCGGGCTTACATCGAGAAGGCGGTCGTCTACATGCGCCGCTGGCTGGCGACCAACCCGAGGATCAACCAGGACGACCAGCTCTCCCTGGCCGACATGCTCTTCAACCTGGCCGCAACCTCCACCGGCACGTCCGTTGACAGCTACCTCACGCAGGCGGCCGAGGAGGCCCACAAGGGCGTGCTGATGGCGGTCCATCCCCGGGATGAGCTCTACTACATCGAGGCCGCCGTCGCCGAGCAGAAGGGCGAGCTGGCCAAGGCCGGTGAAATCCTCGAGCTGCTGGTCCTCCACAAGCCCGAGAGCAAGAACTACCCGCCGCAGCTGATGCAGATCTACCTCAACCTGGCGGAGAACACCAAGGACCACTCGGAGTCCAAGAAGTACTACATCCGCGCGATCAACACGATCGAGAAGGCGCAGTCCCGCGGCCTGATGACCGACCAGAAGGACAACCTGAACCTGGTCACGATCTACTACGACCTCGGCCAGTTCGGCCGGGCGACGGAACTGCTGTCCGCCGGGCTCAGGAACGGGGGCATCGACCCGATCTTCTCCAATTGGCAGATCCTCGCCTACTGCTACCAGCAGATCAACGAGAACGTCCAGGCGATCGACGCCTACAAGGATGCCGCGAAGCTCTTCCAGGACAACGGCGACATCGATTTTGCAATCGGGCAGATCTACACGTCGATGGACAACCCGCAGGACGCCTACCCCTACTACGTCTCCGCCCTCCAGAAGGGACATGTCTCCAATATCTACGCCACCTACATGAACGTGGCCTATGCGGCCTACGAGATCCAGAAGTACGCCGAGGCCCTGAAGGCCTGCGACGCCGCCAAGAACTACCCGGAGGCAAAGAGGGACTCGGAGCTGGAGCAGCTGCGCGACGCGATCGCCTCCCGCATCAAGGAGCTGAGCGATTCCAAGGCCCCGGCCACCCCCCCGTCCGCGTAATCAAGCGCCCCCCCCCTTTCCCATGAAGAACAAAAAGTCGGCTTATTTTTTCATTCCGATCATTCTCCTGGTCCTCTTTGCGGCCTATTACTGGAACTTCAGCGCCGGCTACCAGGCCAAGCAGGAAGCCCGTGAACAGGCCAAGCGCGAGAAGAAGGAGCAGGCCATCACTGAGGAAAACCGCCAGCGCAAGAAGGCCGTCGAGGATGCCACCGTCGCCGAGGCCAAGCGCAAGGCCGAGCGCGAGGCCAAGGCAAAGAAGGAGCAGGAATACAAGGAGGAGATGGAGGCCGCCAAGCAG
Source organism: uncultured Opitutaceae bacterium (assembly GCA_903891325.1). Classification (GTDB taxonomy): domain Bacteria; phylum Verrucomicrobiota; class Verrucomicrobiia; order Opitutales; family Opitutaceae; genus Palsa-1447. The sequence continues at coordinate 17,979 of CAITEC010000025.1, read as the reverse complement.
ACGCTTGAACTTGCCCGCAACGAGGACGCAAAGCTTCGGGACAAATACAACGCCCTGGTCAAGGACATCAGGGACGTGAAGGAGCAGATCAAGCGCATCGACGACGAAAAGAAGATCGCGGCCGGCGACCTCGACTTCCTCCAGATCGAGACCTCCAAGGTGGATGCCAACGTGCAGAGCCTGACCGCCGTCCTCACCCAGATCACCACCGCTGACGCCGCCTTTGAGGCCGCCGCCCGGGCCGCCGCGGTCGCCCCCAAGAAATAACCGCCAATTCGGCAAGCCGTTCCCACACAGCCCCCCCCCTTCTCATGAAAAAATGGATGTTCGTCATTTTCCCGGGAATCCTGCTCATCATATTCCTGTTCTTCTACCAGCAGACCTCGGCTGAGACCGCGGCCAAGGAGAAGGCCCACACCGAGGCGGCCGCCCGCCAGAAGGCCGAGGATGCGGCGCGCAAGGCCGAGATCGAGCAGAAGGCCCGCGTGGACGCCGACAAGCGCGCGGCCGACGCGGCCGCCGAGGAGGCCCGCAAGGAGGCCGATGCGGCCGCCAAGAAGAAGGCGGCCCGGGACAAGATCCGCACTGAGACCGAACAGGCCGAAACCTCGGTCGACCGCTACAACAAGGACATCGCCGACCTCCAGCTCCAGCTCGATGCGCTCCAGAAGCAGCGCGAGCAGGACAACACGGTCTCCTTTGACCTCAGCAAGCAGGTCGAGCAGGCCCGGGTCGCCGAACGGGACGCCGAGCTCGAGGCCCAGCGCATCGTGGACATCATCTCCCAGCACGCCTCCAAGAGCTTCCTGACCCGGCTCCCCGCCCCCCCCGCAGCCCCCCCGTCCGAATGACGGAGCGGGTACACGCGTGAAAGGCCCGATTTGAGCCGCGCCCCCCGGGGCGCGGCTTTCTTTTTATGCCAGCATCATACAACCGAGGCCGCATCCTGATCCTGCTCTTCATCGCGGGCATGGGGGGCTTCCTTTACGGTTATGACATCGGGATCATCGGGGCCGCCCTCCTCTACCTTGACAAGACGATCAACCTGACGCTCCAGCAGAAGTCGCTGATCGTCGGGGCCGTCCTGGGCGGCGGAATGTTCTCCTCGCTCGTCGCCGGCATTCCCGCCGAGATCTTCGGCCGCAAGAAGGTCATGATCTGCGCGGCCGTCATGTTCGTCGCGAGCGTCGCCCTGATCATCGTCGCCCATGGCTTCGTCCCCCTCTTCCTGGGCCGCGGACTCCAGGGGCTCAGCGCGGGCATGATCGCCGTTGTCATTCCCCTCCACCTCGCCGAGGGGCTTCCGGCCTCCATCCGCGGAAGGGGAACGGCCTTTTTCCAGTGGACGCTGACGGTCGGGATCATGTCGGCCTTCTATATCGGCTCCCACTACACGGATACGGTGGCCGCCGGCGTCACCGCCGGGGTGACGGGCGACGCCCTGCTCCGGGCCGAGGACCACGCCTGGCGGTGGATGTTCGTCTCCTCGATCTATCCGGCCGTCCTCTTCCTGGTTGGCACCTTCTTCGTCATCGAGTCGCCGCGCTGGCTGTTTCGCAAGGGAAGGCCCGAGCAGGCCCTTGCCGTCCTGCGGAAGTCCCTTTCCGAGGCCGAGGCGGGCACGGAGTTCCGGGAGATGTCCGAGATCATCACCCGCGACAGGGGGGCTGCGAAGCCCGCCGCCCCCACCCTGTCCGGAAGGATCCGGGACGGACTGCAGATGCTCTCCTCGCTGGCCAAGCGGAAGTACATCGTCCCCTTCCTGCTCGCCTGCGCCGTTCTCGGCCTGACCCAGGCCACCGGGGTCAATTCCCTCCTCCAATACGTCGTGGTCATCCTCCAGCAGGCCGGCCTCGACGCCGCCGTGGCGGCCCGGAGCGCCCCGCCCATCTCCGCGGTGAACTGCGTGTTCACGATTCTCGGATTTTTCCTCGTCGACCGGCTCGGGCGCAAGGGGATGCTCATGATCGGCACCGCCGGGATCACGATTTCCCTCCTGGCCGGCGCCTACACCTTTCACCAATTCGAGTCCCAGCGTGTCGACGTCACCGGGGCGGTCAGCAGCGCGGTGGCGGCATCCGGGCACTCGGCCGCCCCGGCCGGAACAAGCCTGGACCTCACTCCCGCGGCGATCGGCCGCCCGCTCGGCGAGGGCGCGAGTCAGCTTGTCGTCCTCTATTCCTATACCGGGCGGGGCGGGGACGAGTGGATGGCCTATGCGCACACCCGGGACGCCCACCCCACCCTCAGCCTGCCGGCCGACCCCAACGGGGGATCCCCGGTCATCAAGCGGGCCACCTACGGCCCGGCGCCGAGCCACCACACGGGCAGGGTCATCATGTTCTGCATCATGCTCTTCATGGGCTCGTTTGCCACCGGCCCGGGGGTCTGCGTCTGGCTGGCGCTCACCGAACTCATGCCCACGCGGATCCGGTCGATCGGAATGGGCGTCGGCCTGATGGTCAACCAGGCGATATCAACGGGGATTGCCGCCCTTTTTCTCCCCTTTGTCGGACACTACGGCTACACGTCGATTTTCCTCTTCTGGGCCTTCTTCACCCTGATCTTCTTCCTGGTCGCCGCCTTCCTGCTCCCCGAGACCAAGGGAAAGACCCTCGAGGAGATAGAGGCCGGCTTCGAAGGCTAGCGGGCTAGCCTTCGAGCAGAAACCTGAGACCGGAGACCTGAAACCTGAAATTTCGGAGGGATCGTTATGGCCGGGGAAAGATCGATGTAGCCGGCCTCCCAGAGGCCGGTGTTCGAGGTCCTAATTCCAATCCCTCGATCCCCGGGGTCTAGGACCCCGGCTACATCGGATCGACCCAGGTTCGAAAGATCGACCCAGGTTCGATAGATCAACTCAGGTTCGAAAGATCGAATCAGGTTTCAGGTCTCAAAGTTTCAGCCTTCTGCAGAGCGGTTTCAGGTTTCTGCTGTATCCATCAGGTGAACACCCCATGCCTCCGCCCCGGTTGCAGTTTGTGTTCACCTCGCCACCGACAGCAGAATGCCCGGTTGAAAACCCGCCGCAAGAAAGTCGCGCCCTCAGCCCCGCTCCTGCCAAAGTGTCCCACGGGGATCAACGGCCTCGACGAGATAACCAGCGGGGGATTCCCCAGGGGGCGCCCCACCCTCATCTGCGGCGAGGCCGGATGCGGCAAGACCCTGATGGCCGTGGAGTTCCTGGTCCGCGGGGCCACGCAGTTTGGCGAGCCCGGCGTGATGATGTCCTTTGAGGAAACCGAGCCGGAACTGAAGGCCAACGCCGCCTCGCTCGGGTTCGACCTCGATCGGCTGGTGCGGACGCGAAAGATAGCCCTCGACTACGTCCACATCGAGCCCAGTGAGATCCAGGAGAGCGGCGAATACGACCTGGAGGGGCTCTTTGCCCGGCTCAACCATGCCATCGACTCGATCGGCGCAAAGCGTGTGGTCCTGGACACCCTCGAGGCGCTCTTTGGCGGGTTCCGAAACGAAGCCATCCTGCGCGCCGAATTTCGCCGGCTCTTCCGGTGGCTCAAGTCCAAGGGGGTCACCGCGGTCATCACGGGGGAGCGCGGATCCGGGCAGCTCACCCGCAGCGGACTCGAGGAGTATGTCTCCGACTGCGTCATCCTTCTCGACCACCGCGTCTGCGACCAGATTGCCACGCGGCACCTCCGCATCGTCAAATACCGCGGTTCCCTCCACGGGACCAACGAGTTTCCCTTCCTGATCGGCGGGGACGGAATCAGCGTCCTGCCCATCACCTCGCTGGGCCTCACCCACGAGGTGTCGACCGAGAGGGTGGGCACCGGAATCCCGCGGCTCGACGCGATGCTGGGCCGCCGGGGCTTCTTCCGCGGCAGCAGCATCCTGCTCACGGGGACGCCCGGCACGGGCAAGACGATCGTGTCCGCCAACTTCGCGGACGCCGCCTGCCGGCGCGGGGAGCGGACCATGTTCTTCTCCTTTGAGGAGTCGCCCAACCAGATCATCCGCAACATGCACTCCATCGGGTTGCACCTGGACCCCCATGTCAAAAAGGGGCTGCTTCAGTTCCACTCCACCCGGCCCTCGCTCTACGGGCTGGAGATGCATCTGGCGACCATGTTCAAGGAAATCGCGACGTTCCGGCCGCAGGTCGTGGTGGTCGACCCGATCACCAGCATGATGAACACGGGCACCCCGTCGGAGTGCCGGGCAATGGTGACGCGCCTGGTCGACTACCTGAAGGCCAACCAGATCACCTCGCTTTTCACAAGCCTCACGCGGGGCGGCCATTCGCTGCACCAGAGCGAGGCGGCGATGTCCTCGCTGATGGACTCCTGGCTGCTGCTCCAGGACCTCGAGGGCAACGGCGAGCGCAATCGCGTGCTCTATGTCCTGAAGGCGCGAGGCATGGCCCACTCCAACCAGGTCCGCGAGTTCCTGATCTCCAATCACGGTGTCGACCTGGTCGACGCCTATATCGGACCGAGCGGCGTCCTCACCGGCTCCGCGCGCGCTGCGCAGGCGGCCCGGGAGAAGGCCGACGCGCTGGCCATCATCCAGGATGGCGCCCGCCGCAGGCGCGAGGTGGAGCGCAAGAGCCACGCCCTTGATCGGACGATCAGCGGCCTGCGCTCGGAACGGGAGGCGGCCGAGGAGGAAGTCAGGCAGATCAACGCCCAGGTGGGCAGGCGGACGCGCCTTCTGACAACCGATCGGATCGAGTTGGGCCGCCTGCGCCAGGCCGACTCCGCCTCGGCGCCTGACAATCACACCGGAATGAAAAAGGAACCCAAGCTGCCATGACGCCAGTCAAGCGGTCAAAGCCCAGCCGCCGCAGGCCCGTCGATACCTGGGACCTGCGGCTCTACGTCACCGATGACACGCCCAGGTCGCGGGCCGCCATCGCGAACCTCAGGAGCATCTGCGACACCCATCTGAAGGGCCGATTCCGCATCACGACCATCGACCTGGCCAAGAGCCCGGAGCGCGCGAAGGGCGACCAGATCCTGGCCACCCCGACGCTGGTTCGCCGGGTCCCGATCCCGATGCGAACCATCATCGGCAATCTCTCGGACATCGACAACGCGCTCGCGGCGCTGGACCTGAATACAAACCCCCATCCGGGAAAAACCGCTGAAAGCAGGAAAAAATAGCCATCCGCGCCGGGCTCCCGGCCGCCCCCCCGCCGCAAGGGCGGGGAAACAGGTCCACCTGAAGCTCTTCGTGGCCGGGGCCACGCTCAAGTCCCGCGAGGCCCTCAGGAGCGTCACGCAGCAGTGCAAGGCGGCGCTGGGGGACCGTTATGAACTCGAGGTGATCGATGTCTACCAGCAGCCGGCCCTGGCGCGGGAAAACCAGATCATCGCGACGCCAACCCTCGTGAAGTTCCTCCCCATCCCGGTTCGCCGCTTCATAGGAAGCCTGGCGAATATCGGCGTTATCTTCGATGGGATGGAGCCGGCCTCCCGATGAAGGCCGGCCTCCCGAAGGCGCCCCCGGCGGGCACCTCCACCCGCCAGGCGCTGCTGGGCGAGATTGCCGTGCTGCTGCAGCGCCTCACCGACTCGAACGAGACCCTTCGCGCCATCCGCAACGGCGAGGTCGACGCCGTGGTCGTCGCCGGGAAGACCGGGCCGCAGGTCTTCACCCTCGGCGGCGCCGAGCAGATTTACCGGGAGCTCATCGAGTCCATGAACGAGGGTGCGCTGACGCTCACCCCGGACAAGATGATCCTTTATGCCAACCGCTGCTTCGCCGGCATGACCGGATTGCCGCTGGAGAAGGTGATCGGCGGCTCGCTCGGCCGGTTCCTGTCCGAGCGGGACCGCGCCGCCCTGCGGCTCATCATCCGGAACACCGGTTCGTCCGGGGCCAAGTTGCAGACGCAACTGGTGAATGCGGCCGGCACGCCCATGCCGGTGCAGTTCTCGATCCGTGCGCTGAGCAAGGGCGGAACCGGGGGCGCGACAATCGGAATTGTTGTGACGGACCTGACCGAGGCGCGGCGGGTTGAGGAGAGCCTGCGGGCCCTCAACCGCCGGATCGTCCAGGTGCAGGAGGATGAGCGCGGGCGCATCGCCGGGGAATTGCACGACAACATCACCCAGCTCATCTGCAGCGTGATATTCCGGAGCCAGGTTCTGGCGGACAAACTCACCCCGCTGAACGGGACGCTGAAGCTGGAGGCGGTCAGGCTCCGGGAAATGCTCGGGAAGACCGCCTTTGAGGTGGAGCGAATCTCGCACAACCTGGGACCGCACGTCCTCGATCACCTGGGTTTTCACGCGGCCATGGGGGAGATTGGAACCGAGTTCCAGGGCCGGACCGGCGTGTCGGTGAAGCTGGCCTGCTCGCGGCTGACCGTCCGGTTGCCCACCGAGGTCAAGATCGCCCTCTACCGCATCATTCAGGAGGCCCTCAGGAACGTCGAGAAGCATGCGTCCGCGCGCAATGTGAACGTCCACCTGGAATGCGCCGGGGCCCTCGTCAGCCTCACGATCTGCGACGACGGCATCGGCTTCAATCCGGTCGCCGACCCACCCCGGCAGAAGGGAAAGGGGGGTCTCGGGCTTCTCAGCATGAAGGAGCGGGCCGCGGGCGTGGGCGGGGACCTGACGATCACCTCCGCCGCAACAAAGGGCACCCGGATCGAGGTTCGGGTGCCTGTCGCGCCCGCGCGCCGGGGGCCCGCACACGGGCCGGCCCGGGTGCGTCATCCCCGGAAGATGTCGAAGGGCTCAACCTTGAGCACCTTGCGGACCCCGACGTAACTGGAGATTGCTGCGATGATGAGGACCATGCCGAAGGCAAGGCCAAGGTTCCAGAACGTGATCATCGCCGCATAGTTGGGCAGGCGGGACCTGGCGATTGTGATCATCAGTGTGACCAGGCCGACACCCAGGCCAAAACCGGTGAGGGCGGTGAAGGTCGCCATGAAGAGGATCATGTAGACCAGCTCGCGGCCCTTTGCGCCGATCGCCTTCAATGCGCCGAATTTCTCAAGATTCTCGAGGATGAAGGTGTAAAAAGTCTGTCCCGAGATCGAAAGCCCGACGATGAAGCTGATCACGGTCATCAGGAGGATGTTGGTGCCTATTCCCGTCTTGTACGTGTAATAGTCGGTGATCCGTTTCTTGAATTCATCCGCGGTGAATGCCGCGTACCCGAGCGCGGCCACCTGCCGCTCGATGCCCGCCACATCCGCCGGGCTCTTCGGCTGCACCAGCAGGTACGAGGCGGTGAACCGGGTGGAGGGGACGTACTGGATGGCGCGGTTATAGGTCGTATAAAGAGTCGGGATTCCATTCAGGCCGTTCGAGGCGACGCGGGCGATGCCGACAATGGTCCCCCGGTGGTCGTTGAGTTCGAAGGACGTCCCGATCCGCGGGTTCTTCAGCTTTGAGAATTCCGCGTCGTCGACCGCTATGAAGGTATTGTCGTTGTAGATGTCCAGGATGTTGCCCTGCTCCATCTCCGGGCGGCCGAAGAGGCTGGCGTCATCGAGGCCCACGACGTAGACGGACTGGAACGTGCCGTCCTCGAGCTTGACGAGCGCCCCGCCCATGTAGAGGGGCACCGCGAAGCTGACGCCGTCCATGCTGCGGACCGCGTCGAGCAGGTAGGCGGGCATGGGAATGGCGCTGCTGGCCGTGTTGACGGCCGGATCCATGACCCACATCGCCGCCCCGATGTTGGTGACCGTGGAATAGGCGCGGTCGAGGATGCCGGCGAACATCGCGGTCATCTGCAGCATCAGGAACACGGCAAACGTAATCCCGATCAGGAGCGCCGAGAACTTGCCCTTGTCGTTCACCAGCAGCTTGAACCCGATCCTCATTATGCCGCCGTACTTCATCGCCCGCTCCCCCCGCCCGCAGGGCCGTTCCACCATCCGCCGCCCAGCGCGACATAAAGGGCGACCGTGTCCTGCTCGCGCTGGGCCGCCGCCGACAGCCAGGCGATGGTTGCCATGTGGGCCTGCACGTCGGCCGCCAGGACGTCCGAATAGGCTGCCAGACCGGCCCGATAGTTGGCATTCACGAGGGAGAGCGCCTCGTCGGCGGCCCGGCGCGCGTCGGCCTGCGCCTGGAGGGCCTCGGCATCGTGATCGAGCGCGTGAAGGGAGTCGGCAACCTGCGCAAAGGCCGCCAGGACGGTCTGACGATAGGCCGCCTGCGATTCCTGAAATGCGTCAATGGCCGCCTTCCTGCCGTACCAGAGGGCGCCCCCCTGGAAGAGGGGGACCGTCACCGACGGTCCGATGCTCCAGAACCGCCCGCTTGCCGCAGACAGGCCGCTGAAGCTGCCGGCGGCCGCGCCATAGGTGCCGCTCAGGCTGATGCTCGGGAACATCGCCGCTGTTGCCACGCCTATGTTGGCACTGGCGACGTGCATCATGGCCTCCGCCTCCAGGATATCGGGACGCTGGCGCACGAGGTCGGACGGGAGGCTCACGGGCGGGTCGCCGGGCGCCGCCAGGTCGGCAAACTCGATCTCCGGCAGCGCGGCTTGGGACGGCGCGACACCCTCGAGTAGGGCCAGCAGGTCCCCGGCCTGGTCGGCCCTCTGGCGCAACGGCGCCAGGAGCGCCCGATTGGACGCGATCAGGCCGCGAATTTCCAGCATTCCCGAATAGGCCGCCGTGCCGGCGCCGACCTGCACAGCGGCCAGCCGAAGCTGCTGCGCTTCCAGGTCGATCAACTGCTCGGTGACGCGTATCTGCGCCGCATAGGCTGACCGCGCGATGCCCGTGTTGACGACGTTTGCCGACAGGGCCAGGTATGCCGCCAGGGCCGCGTTGCGCTGGAAGTCCGCCTGGGCGCCCAGGGACTCCACCTTCCGCCGCTCCCCGCCGAACACATCGAGCGCGTAGCCCACCGTGCCGCTCAGCGTCACCACGTTGAAGACCCCGCCTCTCGTCGCCAGACCCTGCTCCACCGGCGCGCTCCGCTGGCGGCTGGCATCCAGCAGGGCGCCCACTTGCGGGAAAAACACCCCGCGGCCCGCCCTCAGGCTGTCCTGCGCCTGGCGCAGGCTGGCCTCGGCCGCCTGAAGGGTCGGGTTTCCGGCGATTGCCTTGCGCACCGCGTCATCGAGTTGCGGGGAATTGAACATCCGCCACCAGTCGGCGGCCAACACCGCCCCGGGACCGGGCTGCCGCGCCCCGCCGTCGGCCGCGACCGGTGACCGCGGCTCGTTCAGGTATCCGCCGGTATCGGGCGGCGACGGACGGGTAAAGTTCGGGCCCACCGCGCAAGCGCCGAGCAGTGCGACAACCGCCCCGAGGGCGGCGCCGCACCGAATGGCTGGTCGAAGGGAATGCATCGTGGGTGCAGCCAGGGGACCGGTTTCAGTCATGCCCTATGTAAACATCCACGAGCTGACCGGGATAGACGGGTATGTCCTGCTTCTGGAATCGGAATATCACCGGGAGCACGCGCAGATCGACCTTCTCCTGGCGCTGATCGGAGAGCTCGATCTTTGGGGACACGTAGGGCTGCACCCGGACAAATTCGAGCGGCACCTTGATGCTGGAGCCTGTGACCGACATCTCCGCTCGGATGTGCCACTTGGACGGCAGGCGTGAAATGAGGATTTCGTCGACGAAGCAGCGCACCTGCAGGTACTCCTGGGGCGGTCCCAGGATGGCGATCTGGTCAAACCCGGAGGTGTAGGGGTCGAACGCGCCTTGCGGTGAAACCGTGCTGCCCACCGCGGCATAGAGCGACAGCACCACGCCGTCGATCGGCGCCCGGATCGAGTATTTCTGCAGCAGGGCGTCGGCAGCCTTGAAGGCCTGGCTCAGCGCCTCGCACTGCTTCTCCTGATTCGCGACGTCGTAGCTCCACGCGCCGGCCTTTGTGAGCTCATATTGCCTCCGGGCCACTTCCAGCGCTGCCCCGGCCTGGACGGCGGCGTCTTCCGCCGTGTCCAGCACATCCCTGCTGATCGACTTCGGGTCGATGGCAAAGGAGGCGCGATCCTTGTCACGCTGGTCCGCGGAGGTCCGGAGCACCGCCTCGGCCAGGCCGACCTGCGCCCCGGCAATCGCCAGGGTTTCCATCCTCGGCTCCGCCTTGAGCTCGTCGAGCAGCGCAACCGCGGCGTCGGACTGCAGGCGAAGCTGAAGGGTCACGGCCTTCTGGATCGAGTCGTCAATGGTCAGGAGCACGGTTCCGGCCGACACCTGCTGTCCCTCGTGGACCAGGACGCTCGTGATCGGTCCCGACACCTCCGGGTAGACGTTGATGTTTGACCCGTTCGACTGGTCGCTCTCGATGATTCCGTCGGCGTAGATCGCCGAGGCGTAGGGACTGCTGATGGGGGGAAACGCCGGCGACTGGGGCTTCCTCTGGATTCCAAACAGATAGGCGCCAATCAACCCCGCGAGGACGCCCAGGATCGAAAGGCCGAAGATCACCTTGTTCCTTGGCGAAATCGGCGGCCTGCCCGGCTTGGCCGCAGCTTTGCCGGGCTCGGCCGCGGGGGCCGTCGGACCGGGAACAGCCTCCTTAGCCTCCGGCTTGGCCAGTTCAAGGGCCTTGGGATCAGCCGCGGGCTTCTTCGGGTCAGGCACGGGCTTCACGACCTTCAGGTCCTGGACAGGCTTTGGGTCCGGCGCCTTCTCATCGGGTTTTGGATCGGTGTCGCTCATTCGGTTCCCTTGTCGCTGGCGCTCAGGTGCCCGTCCTCCATGTGGAGGATGCGGTCCGCGTATTCGTTGATGCGCGCATCGTGGGTGACGATCAGGATGCAGCGGTTGCTGTTCAGGATCTCCTTCTTAACAAATGAGATGATCGTTCTGCCGGTGTCGCCATCGAGGGATGCGGTCGGTTCGTCGAGGATCAGGATCTGCGGGCCGCTGACGATCGCGCGGGCAATCGCGACGCGCTGCTGCTCGCCGCCCGAGAGCTTCACCGGGAGGATTTCGCTTCGATTGCCCAGGCCGACCACCCCGAGGTATTTTCGCGCCTCGGCGATGGCCTCGTCCCAGTCGCGATGCTTGAGGATCAGCGGGATCGCCACGTTCTCCGCGGTCGTCAGCCGCGGAAACAGATGGTAGTCCTGGAAGACAAATCCGACCGTGTTCAGGCGAAAGTCCGCCAACTGGTCGTTGTCGAGCGTCCAGATGTCCGCACCCATCACCGAGACGCTTCCCGCGTTCGGGCGGAGGATGCCCGAGAGCATGCTCAGGAGGGTTGTCTTCCCGCTGCCCGAGGGCCCGACGATGAAGAGCATTTCCCCGAAGTGCGCCACCAGGCCCACTGCATCAACCGCAGTGACGCGCGTCTCACCCTCGCCAAACCACTTCGTCACGCCCGCGGCCACGATCGCCTCCGTCCCGGCGGGCTTCTGTGCTTCAGCGCTCATGGTCTTCAGGTGGGGGGTGTCGTCCGTTGTCCAATCGCAGGGCAGTGTATCCGCCGGGACGGGCCGGCATAATGGGGCATTACCCTCCTTGGGTGCGCCCGGGCCTCCCCCCCGGGGAGGGTAACACCCCATTCCCCGGCGCATGGGCCTATCCTAGTATCCACCCGCACAACCGGCGGGAAGCCGCCCACCGTTTTTCCAACCCAACGCAGGACCCAAAGGATCTCCCATGCTACAAGACATCAAGACACTCTACGGCAGCAAGATTGCCGCCATCGACGGGGACATCGGCCACGTCAAGGACTTCTACTTCGACGACAAGACCTGGGTGATCCGGTACCTGGTGGTCGACACCGGCTCCTGGCTCGCCGAGCGCGCGGTGCTGCTTTCACCGCACGCCTTCGGAAAGTGGGACCAGTTTGAGGGCGCGCTTCACATCAAGCTGACCAAGCGGCAGATCGAGGGGAGCCCGTCCATCGACGCGCACACTCCGGTCTCGCGAAACCTCGAGATCGACTACTACCGCTACTACGGCTGGCCGGCCTATTGGACCGGAAGCTCCCTGTGGGGCACCAGCGGCTACCCGATGGTCGTGAACTCCCCGGACGCCGCCGCGGCGGCCGACGGGGTCCGCCACCACCACCGCGCCGACAAGCACCTCCAAAGCGCCCTCGCCATCAAGGGGTACGCCATCCACGCAAGCGACGGCGAGATCGGCCATGTGGCGGGATTCCTCGTCAACGACCGCAGCTGGGTGATCCACAACGTGGTCGTCGACGCCGGCGGCTGGATCTCCTGCAAGGAGATCCTGATCGCTCCCGGGAGCGTCGATCGGATCAGCTACGAGGACTCGATGGTGTTTGTAAAGCTGTCCAAGGCGGACATCGAGCGGACCTCCGACCGCGGGCTGGCGAAGACAAGCACCTGAATGTAGCCGGACGCAAAAACAGCCGGGGCTTTCGCCCCGGCTGTTTTCAACTCGTGTGAGTGGGCAGCCCGCTCGTTCAGGACTTGACCGTCATGTCGTTGACCACGGACTTCACGCCGCGCGCGTCCTGGGCCAGGCGCGTGACCCTGTGCCGCTGCGGTGCCTCGAAGAACAAGCCCTTCTGCGACGGCGAGCACGCCGCGATCGGCTTTCAGGCCGGGCCGGCGGCTGCAGCCAAGTGATGCTGCTATCGGGCTGAATTGCCGGTGGTGCTTGACTCCACCGTTCGTAATACATAGTTTTACGCCATGAGAAAGACCATCGCCAAGATTGGAAATTCCCAAGGTATTATCTTCGACACCGCATTGATGGAACTGGCCTATCTGCAAACGGGAGATGAGGTGAACGTCGAGGTTCACGAAGGGGGTACCATCACCATCACTCCCCTCCGCAAGGAACCTTCGCGTGGCGAGATCACGAAGACCATCAAGGGGACGATGAAGGACTATGCGCGCACGATGCGGAGGCTGGCGTGAGCGGGAAATCCGCCAGGCTATTTTACCATCTTCCGGTCGAGGTCGTGCAGGAGATTCATGCCGAGGCGATCGGCCAATTCGGTGGTTCGGCGGGGATTAGAGACCTGGCACTGCTCGAATCAGCCGTTGCCGCACCCCAGGCGGGCTTCGGCGGAAAGTCTGTCTACACGGACATCGCCGAAGTTGCCGCCGCCTATCTTTTCTTCCTCTGCCGCAACCATCCCTTCGTGGATGGAAACAAGCGGGCTGCGCTGGGCTCCTGCATCATTTTCCTCCGATTGAATGGAGTCGAGCCCCACCCCGACAGCCAGGCATGGGAGGACATCACGCTCGATATCGCGGCGTCGAGGATAGACCGCGAGCAGGCCACCAAGCGGCTGCGCGCCCTGATTCCATCCTGATTGCAGGCACGGCTTTGCACCCGCCGCCCGATTGCACCGTTTTCTGCTTGCGGCTGTGGCGCGTCCCGAGCCTAATTGCCTCTCACGCGATTAAGTCGGGGCGTAGCTTAGCCTGGTAGAGCGCTACGTTCGGGACGTGAGATCCATTCCTTGCGCTGCAACGACTTGCGGGACCATTTCACTGATTTTGCGGATTTTTCTGTGAAATCTCGCATGGAAAGCAACGCGCAATACCACTCGGGGCGTTGTCATCCGAAATTCAACGGCGCAGCGATGTCATCCTGGTCCATCACCACGCGATAGCCCATCTGCCGGTAGGCGCCGCTTCTCCGGCGGAACATTGCGATCGTGAGCGGATTTCCTTCGTCTAAGTAGTCGTACACGCGAATTTCCCGCTTGTCGGCGTGAGAACGATGCAAGCGGCCGGCGTACTGGACTAGGCGGCCCTTGAATGAAAGAGGCATGGCGAGGAACAGGGTGTCCAGGCGGGGAAGATCGAACCCTTCACCAATCAAGGAGGCGGTGGCAAGTAACACGAATTGCTTGCCCTCTTCGAAACGACGATCGATATCCTCCCGAATTGCTTGACGCTGCTTCTTTCCAATGCCGCTTTCGAGCCGATAGATTGCGGTATCTGACAGGCCAATCTGGGCCATGAGTTCAGCTTCGAGCTTTTCGAGATGAGCCTTGCGATCTGATAGCACCAGAGGACAGCGCCCCCCGTCGAGGGCTGCCCGAATGTCCCCAGCGATTTGCTTTGCCCTTCCGGCGTCCGCAACGAGGGCCTCCCAAACGGCATGGAGCGGCGGCCGCTGCCCGAGGACATCCGGCATATGAAATGAGCTTCGCCGGACGTAAACTGTTCTGGGCGGCGCGTCCTCGGTCGTGGTTTGGATCGTGTGGCGGACGGGCCCGCATTGTAAATGGATCAGTTTCTCAAGTCCGTCCTTTCGGAGGGGCGTCGCAGTTAAACCGAGAATTTTCCGCGATGGGCATGCCTTGAGGAGCGCTTCAAAGGTGACGGCCGGCACGTGATGGCACTCATCGACGACCACCAAGCCGTACCCCTGGAAGAACGCCGCATGGTCTTCGACGCGAGCGAGACTGGGAAGCATAGCAATGTCGAGTTTCTGGGTAAGCCGCCGGGTGGCTCCACGCCAGATGCCAATTTCTTTCCGTTTTACGATCCCGAGGAAACGCCCCAACTCCTTGCGCCACTGATCAAGCAGAACGGTGCGGTGGACCAGCACCAGGGTTGAGGTCCGATGGCGAGCGATCAGGGCACAACCCATGACCGTCTTGCCGGCGCCTGGAGGCGCGCAAAGGACGCCGTAATCATGCTTCGCCATTTCCTGCACGGCTGCTTCCTGCTCGGATCGTAATTCGCCGTGGAACGTCCAACGCGCCCGTCTGCCGTCGGAACGTGCATCCTGGATCGTCACGTTGGCGCCGGCGGACTCCAGAACCGTTACAGCGTCGTCCATTGCTCCGCGTGGGAGCACGAGCCGGTCCGGATGCCACTCGCCGGCGAAAATGAATCTCGGCGTGTCGTATGTGGCGAAGCGCAGCCGGAGTTTGTGGTGGAAAACTGGATTGGCGAACGTCGCCAGTCTCTTGAGTGCGGCCAGTACGGCCGTAGGAATCGTGCGCGGAATGTGCAGACGGGAGTCGAAGCGTAGTGTCACTTCGCCGGAGATCATCCCTGCCTTGATCGTCGGACGGGACAAATCCAGCGCGCACTCGTCACTTTCCAGCGCAAATGCGATCTCATCGTTTCCGACGAGCGCGAGCGCCGCGATTGGCGCTATCTGGCCAAGAATTCTGTCCAAGTCCTCCCGGCGAAGTCGGTGAACTGTCGCTAGGAATGACCACTGGTCCAGGCGCGGTTCCAAGTTGTCGTCCAGGAATACCGTATTCCCCTTTTTCCTGGGTTCGCCAGCCAGGGGTAGCGCAATGAGGTTGCCGAAGCCGCCTTTGGGCATGGTGTCCTGATTCGGAAACAGCCGATCATAGGCGCTCAGACTCATCGTCGGGCGCAGGGCTGAAGCCTTGGCGAGCAGGATTGTCCCCAACTGCCGCGCCAGGGCCGCGGGTACGGGTTCGGCAAAGAAAATCCAAGCATGGGCGCCGTTACCAGACCGCGACCGCTCGGTTGCAGCGGTCACCCCGGATTTTTGGGCCGCCTCCCGGTAAGCGAGGACGTTCTCTCGCCATCCCTCACCGTCGAAATCGGCGGCAAGAAAGATGCACGAATCATCCGGCCGTAATGCGTAGACGCCAATTGCCTGCTGGCCACGAAGATGTCTTTCGATGACATGCTCGTCCAACGGGAGAAACCGCTTCCCGGACTCTCCATGGCCATTTATGTACGCCGGCGAGTAGCCCTTTTTTCCAGAGCCGAGATTCTCCCAGAACTTAGGATAGACATCGCGCCGAGCTCCAAATAGCTCGAGAAATAGGGCGATTTTTTCTTCGGGCCTCAACGCCGACGAGGAACGGTCAACGCGGTCAAAACCTTCGAACAACGAACTCGGCTCAAGTTGAAGCTTACTCAGTTCCTGTTCTTTCGCGTTCTTTTGGGCCTCAAGCGCTTCAATCTCCCGACGCAACTCTGTTACCCTGGCTATGCGGAGGGATTCCTTACTCGCCGCCGGGCGGCTTTCGATTTTGTTCTGGATTGGTGGATCCATGCACTGCGGTCGGGGAGTTTATTGCCCCGGGTTCTGTATCAGCAGGAATGGATTTCGCGATCGGTGCCACCTCCAAAAATCGCTGGTTGATGCCATCAACGGATGCTTACTGACTTCGCTCACGCGAGTCGGATGGGTTCTCAATGTCGTGGCCTTGCATGATTCCTGGCGAGCCAAAATTTAGCTCGATTTGTCACTAAAATGATGCATTGTTTGTGACATTAAATTCATATGAAAACATCTTATCCAATTGATGATAAGATAATAAGATCTATTTGGTCTAGCAGGAATCCTTTACCAAAAACTGCTAAGGATTTCTCAACCATCGGCAAGTCTGCCGCGATCCGGCAAGCCTTGGCACGCCTAGCAAAATCGGGGAAGCTCAAGCGCATCCGGCGGGGCTTTTACGAGCGGCCCCGCTTCCATCCAATCATCGGCCAAAGCACATCTAGTTCGATGGACGTGGCCCGCGTGATTCTGGAATCTCGTCATGCTCCCTGGCAAGTGTCGGGCGCAACGGCGGCAAACCTGCTGGGCCTCTCCGAGCAGGTGCCCGGACAATTGGTCATCAAGACCACTGCTAGCATTCCACCTGTGAAGCTCGGCAATTCGCAGATCAAATTCCAACGCGTCGCGCCCAGCAGTCTGATTGGGGCCGGTACGGAGGCCGGCACCGTCATTCAAGCACTTCGCCACCTTGGCTCCGAAGGGCTTGGGCCCACGCAGAGGGAACACTTGCATCGGAACCTCAAGGCAAACACTAAGCGCGAGCTTAAAAAGCTCGCACCAGAGCTCCCTCAGTGGATGCAACCGATCGTGAAAGAAATCAGTTCCGAATCGGAAATGCCGTGAACTCGGCTCTTGCCCTCAGCAACCGGGAGCGAGCGGAGCTTTTTAGCGCCACGGCGCAGAAGCTCGGCTTCAGCAATGAGGCGATCGCCGAGAAGGATTTCTGGGTCTGTTGGACTCTTGGACAGCTTTTTCAGGGAATCCCGGGTATCGGCGACCACTTGGTATTCAAGGGAGGAACATCGCTTTCCAAAGTTTACCGGGCGATCAACCGATTTTCCGAGGACGTTGACATAACGGTCGGCCGGGAACTGTTGGGTTTTGACAGTGACGAACATGACCCGGAGAAGGCCGCGAATAAAAGCCAAGCCAAAAAGAAAATCGAAGAGCTTGCGGCCGCATGCGGCCACTGGATTGCAGGGGATTTCAAGACTCAACTCGAGTCTAGGACCCGTAACGCGATTGGGTCGGGCGCTTGGAAATACAGCGTGGACGAGACGGATGAGCTGACTCTGATCTTTCAGTATCCGAGCGTATTGCCGACGCCGATCGGAGATTCGTACATTTCGCGAGTGGTGCGAATCGAATGCGGTGCGAAGGCAGATCTCTGGCCGGTAACCAAGGCGACCATTACACCTTATGTTGCCGAAGCCTATTCCCGCATCACTGATGCCTCCGTGTCGGTCCGGGCGTTGGCGATCGAACGGACGTTTTGGGAAAAAGCGACCATCCTTCACGCCGAGGCCCACCGTCCGAAGGAGAAGCTCTTCACCAAGAATTACTCAAGGCATTACGCGGACACGGTGGCTCTGGCCGATCATGAAGGAGGAAAGAGGGCTCTCCAAGACTCGGGTCTACGTGCACGTGTCGTGGCATTCAAGGAGGCGTTTTATCGCAACTCCTGGACTAACTTCGCGACGGCGATCCCGGGCACTTTCAAGCTGCTTCCGGCTCCGGACCACGTCGGCACCCTTGAACGCGACTACGAACGCATGCGCAGGGAAATGTATTACGGGCCGTCGTTGGAATGGGCTGAAATCCTGGAAAAACTGCACATCTTGAAGAGTGAAATTGATCGATCGGGTTAGGCTTCCTTTTCGTTAGTTTCGGATTTCACAGATTATTTCACAATTGGGTCAATAGTGAGGCATTTTTGCCGGCCCGGTTGGAGGCAAAGAGGTTTGCCTTTTCTGCTTGCGGCCTTTCGTTCTCCGAGGGACTCTTGCCCATCAGCGATAAAGTCGGGGCGTAGCTTAGCCTGGTAGAGCGCTACGTTCGGGACGTAGAGGTCG
>CAITEC010000024.1 GCA_903891325.1 uncultured Opitutaceae bacterium | reverse complement strand
GCCCGCGAACAGCGGCAGCAGACGGGCCGAGAACCACCAGAGGCGAAGCCTGGCAAGCCACCATTTTCGAATCGAAAATGGTGCCCGGCGGAGCAACGCGCAGACGGGCCCTCCCCCTGCGCTGATGCCCAGCCCGATGGCCGTCCCGTCAGCCGACGCCTCAGAGCAACATTTGGTTCCGTACTGGTGTCGCTCAGCGCGCTCGGAGATCGCGCTCCACCTTCAAGCCTCTAACCCCTCAATCCCCCAACCCCTTCAGCTCCCTAACCCAAATCCTCCGAAACGAAACCGCATCCCCATGCTCCTGAAGCTCTAGCGGCAGCCGCGCAGCGTGCGGAGCGTAGTGCGGCACCCCGATCCAAAGCGTCGGCCCCGTCAGCTTCACATCATAAAGCACCAGCACCCCGTTATGGAATACAGTCGCCCGCGCCGGACTTATCAAAACGCCATCCTTCCCAAACCGCGGCGCGACAAATACGGCGTCATACGCCTGCCACTCCCCCGGGGGCCGGCTGGCATTCACCAGCGGGGCGTACTCCTTGTAAATCGACGCTGCCTGGCCGTTCACATAGGTCGGGTTCCGGTACGAATCCAGGATCTGCAGCTCATAAAGCCCCATGAAGAACACGCCGCTGTTGCCCCGGCCCTGCCCGTTTCCCTTCACGATCGCAGGCTCGCGAAATTCGACGTGAAGCTGGATGTCCCCGAACGACGCCTTGGTTCTCAGGTACCCGCTGTGCGGAACAACTGTGAGCACGCCGTCGGCGACCTTCCATCCCTTTGACCCCGGACTTACCGGCTCCCAGGCATCCGCGTTACGCCCGTCAAAGAGAACGATGGCGTCGGAGGGAATTCCTCCTTCCGGGGCGCTGACAACCGGTGGAACGGGCGTCCAAGCCTCTGTCTTTGCAGCCCGTGCCGCATCGCCGGGCGCCGCGATGGCCGCGGACAAGGGGGTGAGGAGCAGCGCTGCGAGGAAGCGGGGGTTCATTTCCTTGGGTTCAGGATTCCGGAAAAGCACCCGGCGGTCAACAGGTCCGATCCGCCGCCGGTCTGGACGATGGCGCCGATCCCGGGGTTTGCGGAGCAAATCGACCCAATCTCATCCGGGGCCAGGATCATCCACGCCGTTGAGAGCGCGTCCGCCGCTGCGGCGCTCGGCGCCATCGCCCAGGTGCGGCGACCGTTTCGCGCCGGTTCGCCCGTCCCGGGGTTGACGATGTGCTCGCCCTTTACGGCCGTCCCGGAGCTTCCCAGGGCCCTGTTCTCCAGCGCCAAGCTGCGGGGTGGGGTGACGCCGCCAAGCGACACCTCCCATCCCGGGATTCCCTCTCCGGGCCCGTCCAGCGCGAGAAGGCTGCTGCCGCCGGCCACCAGGAGGACCCTGCTGAGATCCCAGGCCCGGAGTTCCGCGGCGGCCAGATCCAGCGCGTAGCCCTTTCCGATCGCGCCAAGGTCGAGCGATAGGCGGCCTCCCTCCAGACCCACGAGGAGACCGTCGCGGTCCATGAGCAGGCGGCCCCGATCCGCACCTGCGGGACTCCCAAATGCGGGGTCGAAGGCGCCGCCGGTCATGAGCTGGAGGGACAGCGCCTGCTCAAGGCACTCGAAGACGTCGGGACAAACGCGGACGACCTCGCCGGGATGCAGCCGATTGATCTGGGATATCTCGCTTGATTCGTCGTAGCGGCTCAGAAGCCGCTCCGTGCGGTCCACGATGGCAAATGCGGCCTGCGAGGCCTGTTCGGCGTAGGCGCGCTCCCCGCCGGCAATCCGGACCTCGAAGAAGGTTGCCATGGCCTCATGGCGGAAAACGTGAATCGGGTCAGGCATGGGCCGGGGGGGTGCGCGTGTAGAGATAGACAAGGACGTCGGCACGCAGGCCGAAAAATTCACGGTGCCAGCCGGGACCGAGGACGGTTTCGGCCCGGGCGACCTGGTCCGCCGAGACAAGGACCACCGCGCCCACCCGATCTTCCGGAAGCCGGCTCCAGTAGCCCACCCTGGGAAATTTTCTCAGGTACCAGGGAAGGGGCCAATAGTCGGCCCCGGCGACCTCGATCACCAGGCTTCGTCCCTGCGGCGAACCGGCGGCGAGCGCGTCGAGCCGGGCCGTCAGGCGGCCGAGGTCCGGCGATGTGGGTGCGTAGGCGTAGGGGTTGCGGGGGTTGCCCGCAAAGCGGAAGCAGAGCTTTGCGGTCTCCCTGTCGAGGAGAGCAGCCACCAGGCAGGCCACGACGATGGCGGGCTTCCGGCCGGGCAGGGTCCCAAGGACCCGGGCGAGGCCGATTCCCGCGACAATCGTCACGGGACCGAGGAATTCGAGCATCAGCCACGGGGTCTTGTAGGGGGTCGCGGCATAGGCCGCGAAGAGGATTGCGCCCAGGACGGAAAGAAACCTCGCAAGCGGCGCATTCACGCCCGTCCTGAAGCTCCATGCGGCGCCTCCCACCCAGCCGGCCGCTGTCAGCCAGCCAAACCAGGGAAGGCAGAGCGGGCTGGGTCGCCCCAGCCACGAGACATAGGTCCACCACGGCTTTTCCTGCCCGGCGCCCGTCAGCGCCCGGGTCGAGAGGAGCGGGACGGACCGCAGCGCGTCCCGAAGGCCCGCAGGGTTTTCGCCAAATGAACTGTAGAACAACAGCGCCAGGGCCAGGGCGATCCCGGCGGCGACGAGGGCGCCGCGCGCCAATCGACTTTCGGAGAGGGCTGGCGAGCGCTGTTCCCGCCAGAGGCGCCGTGTCGGGGGATGCATCCGGCATATCGCCAGGGAAAGCAGGGCTGCGCCGGCGATGAGAGGCGCCGCCTCCTTCGTGCAGGCGGCCAGCCCCGCGCCGAGTCCGGCCGCAACCGCCCAGCCGAACCGGCCGCATTTCCAGAAACGCCACCCGGCGCCCAGCGCGAGCAGGATGGCGAAGACCAGGAGGCTCTCGTGGATCGCGGTGCGCCCGTAGCACACAAAGGGTGCGCCAAGCGCAAGAAGGAGCCCGGCGAGGAGCGCGCCGCCCGCCGCCTCCCCGGCAAGGAGGGCGGCCAGGGGGACCGTCGCCGCACCCGCGAGCGCGGCGCCCGCGCGGAGCTGCCAGGCCGCCATCCCGGCGAGCGAGCGGTCCCCAAGGAGGCGGCACAGCCCGGCGGTCAGGTAAAAGAATGAGGGTCCGTGGTGGTCGTGCGGGTCGTACCGGTAGGTCGCGCCCCCGAGCAGGTTCCCGACGATGACTGCGTTGACCGCCTCATCGGTGTGGACGGGACGGGCCCCGAGATCAAACAGGCGCAGGGCGAGCGCGCCGAGCGCGGCGCAGAAAAGCCAGAGACGGATCCGGCGGTCAGGCCCCGGGTTTGCCGTAGACTTCAACTTCGATGTAGTGATTCATCTCGGTCGAGCTGTTGCCCCGGCTGTAGAGCCGCACGTAGCGCCCGCGCACGCCCTTGGCGGCGATGAGCTTGCCCTCGTAGGTCTCGATGTACTGTGAGTCGGTTCCCACGCCCAGCCCGCAGCGGTTGACGATATCGGTGTTGAAGATCGTCCTCACGCCGCTGATGAAGTCGGGGTCGTCGGACACCTGGACGACGACGTCGAAATACACGCGGGCCTGCGAGTGGTAGTGCCACACGGCCACCGCGTAGATGGGATAACTTCTGCCGAGGTCGATCTGGACCCACTGCTTTCCCTGCCCGAGCTCGACGTAGTTGCCCTCGTCGGCGCCCTTCTCCCCGTCGGTGATCATGCTCAGATCGCCCACAACCGGCTCCGGATCGCTGCTGGTCACCTCCTTGTGGAGGGCGAGGTTCACGGTCCCGGCGGGGACCATGACCACGGGCCGCTTCTGGGGGACGATGTGGTACTGGTCCAGCGGCAGGGGAGTCCCGACGAGCAGCGGCTTGGGAAGGACCAGGCTGAGCGGCACGAGTTGCTCGGCCCGGCCTGCGACGGCGAGGGCGAGCGCGGCGACGACGGCCGCGGCTCGGGCCAGTGGGAAGAAGCTCAGGTGGGCGTGTTTCATGCGATTGTCTCCTCGGGTGCGATTTGGATCTGTTTCCTGGCGTAAACGGCCTCACAGGCCTTGAAAATTGCGATCTCGCTGTGGAAGGCCTCGTCGGCCGGACAGTTGAGCTTTCCCTTGCCGCGGACCGCGTTGAAGAAATTCTCGAGGTGGGGCTGGTGGACCGGCTTCCTGAGGACGACGGGCAGCCCGTAGGTGGCCAGCTCGGCCGTCTCGCGCGCGTCTGCGACCGCGTCATCGCTGTCGGTGGGCGCAAGGGCGGGTGCCTCCCAGGGCTGGAGGTAGTGCAGCCGGACCCAGGGTTCCCAGTCGGGGGCGTTCGCCTCGCGGAGAATCGAGGTGTACTTGGGGTTCTCGCTGATCTTCAGCGTTCCCTCGACCCCCATGAACTGCTCGAAATAGCCCCCCGCGCTCGTGGTGGTGGCCACCTGGTAGGAGGCTCGGGCGGTGCCGGTGGGAAGCCGGTACTCGAAGAGGACCATCGCATTGTCGAACCACTCGTGGTTCGTGTAGTAGTCGTTGCCACCGGCCGCCATGACCGACACCGGGGGCCCGCCGAGGAACCAGTTGAGGATGTCGATCTGGTGGGCGCCCAGGTCGGAGAGCGGGCCGCCGCCGCACTTCTTGAACCAGCGCCAGTTGCGGAACTGGTGCATGTCCTCGTAGCCGTAGCGCTTCAGGGTGTCGGCCGGGATCGCCGCCCGCGCCGGCCAGCCCAGGTCGGCGCTCACCGCGCGGTTCCACTGGCCGTTTGCCGTCGTGATCCGCCCCAGTAAATTCGCCTTCCCGAGCAGGTCGTTGAGGGCGACCAGGTAGCGGGGATTGCTGCGCCTCTGGTGGCCGATCTGCAGCAGGCGGCCGGTCTCGCGCATCGCGCGCACCATCGAGCGGGCGCCCTCGATCGTGTTGGACATCATCTTTTCGCAGTACACGTGCTTGCCCGCCTTCATGCAGCCGATCGCATGGGGCGCGTGCCAGAAATCCGGCGTGGCGACGATGACCGCCTGCAGGTCCTTCTCCTTCTCCAGCATGTCCCCGAAATCATGGTAGGCCCGGACGCTGTGACCGAACTTCCTGAGGTAGCGCTGCCCGTACTGGCGGTTGTAGTCCCAGATGTCGCAGACGGCCACGAAGCGGATGCCCGGGATCTTGAGGGTGTCCTCCATGAGGACGCGGCCCTGGGCGCCCACCCCGAGCAGGGCGACTGAAATGGAATCGGAGGGGGCCGCGTCCCCCGCCAGGAGCCGCGCCGGCCGGGCAAAGGCGATCGCCGCGCCCGCGGCCGCCGTTGTCAGGAATTGGCGGCGGCCCATCGGGGCTTTCGGCCCAGGGGAGTCGGGCGGGCTCAGCATTTGCGCGTCAACGCGAACCGGTTGTGGCGGGACAGCGCGAGGGCGAATGCGATCAGCCCGGCATGGATTCCCAGCCAGGCGACTCCGTCCTCCTGGTGGATCAGGAGGAGGCCGGCCATGAGCAGCGTGTAGAGAATTCCCATGAGCCCCAGCGCGCAGCGGGTGCAGATTCCCAGCAGGAGCATCGCGCCAAGGACGATCAGGGTGTAGCCAAGCGAGCCCAGGAAGGCCGTCGTCAGCGACTGCGGCAGGAGGGGCTCCTGGAGAAGCTTGGTGGTCAGCGCCTCGGGAATGGCGTGGTAGTGCGACAGCCCGTAGACTTTCTGCTGGATTTCGACGACGGCGCCGCTCGGGTCGGGCGCCCCGGTCGCATCGCGCAGCGGCTGCTCGATCGTCACCTTCTCGGAGAATTTTTCAATTCCGGAAAGGAGGGCCCGCGCCCCCAGCCAGAGGCGCAGCGTGAGGAAGGCCCAGGTCGCGCCCGGATCGCAGGTTTGGGATGTTTCGTTGGAGCTCATCGTGAGTTCAGAGCCGGGCCCGAAGGGCCTCGAGCTTGGCCGCCTGGGCGTCCGTTGCGTCGGTCTTCATCCGTCGGAGGGCCGCGATGATCGCGTTGCGCTCCTCGGAGCGGCTGGCGAGGGGCCAGGCGGCCGCGTAGGTCTCGCAGATCTCGGTCTCGCTGCGGCCGCTCGGCAGTTGCAGGGAGTCGAGGTAGCTGCGCAGCGCCAGGATCCGCTCGTTCGGGTCGGCGGCGTTCCGGGCGGCGGCCAGGAGCAGCGGGGCGAGCCGCGGATCGCGTGCCCCGGCGATCGCATTGATCGCCTCCCGGCGATCCTCCGCCGCCTGGCTCCGGGTGATATCCGAGAGGATGGCCCGGGAGTGATCTGTGCCCGCGAGGGCGAGGGCGACGAGCAGGGAGTAGCGGGCCGATCCCCGCGTCGCGGCGAGGGTCCGGTTGATCGCGTCCACCACCCGGTCCGGTTCGGGTGTTGCGCGGACGACCTCGAGGAGCGCGCGCTCCATCGAGCGCCGCTCGGCGGCGTTGCGGCTCTTCTGCAGGAGGGAGAGCACGGTGGGCAGGTCGTCGCGCCGGGCCGTCGCGGCGATGGCCGCAAAGGCCGCCGCGCGGGCCGCCGGCCCCGCGGTCTCGATCGCGGCCAGCGCGACGGGGAAGACCCGGTGATCGGCGCGCGCGCCGAGGATCCGCAGGATCGCGGTCTCAAGCCGGGGGGAGGCGCTGGAAAGCGCCGCGATCAGCGCCTCCACGGTGCCGGGGGCCCTCAGCCTCCCGAGGCTTTCCGACGCGGCCCGGGAATCGGCGGGGTCTCCGGCCAGTTGCGCAATGAGGAGGGTGGCGGCGCGCGGGCTTGGAATCCCGCCCAGGGCGCCGATCGCCGCGAGCCGAACCGCCGCATGCGGGCTGGAGAGCCCGCTCTCGACGAGGGGCAGGGCGCCGGGGGTCTCGCGCGCGTCGAGGGCGTTGATGAGGACCGCCTGCACGTCGGCGTCCAGTGACGGCAAAGCCGTGGCGAGTGCGGCGATAGCGGTTGGATCAGCGATGCGGGCGAAGAGGTTGGCGGCCGACGCCCTCACCCGCGTTCGGGGGTCCCTCAGTTGCGCGAGGACGGAGGGCAGGGCGGCGCGGCCGGAGGCGCGCGCCAGGTCCTGGAGGGCGGCGATCCGGACCGTGTCGGGAAGGGTGCGGTTTCCGATGATCAGGCCGCAGGTGCCCTCAATCTCGCGGCGGGCGCCCGCGCCGGCGACCGGATCGGAGAGGACGGTTGAGATTGCGGAGAGTTGAGCCCGGGTCGCGCCCAGCGCGCCCCCCTGTGCGGCCACGCCCAGCGCCCGGAGCGATTCCGGCGTTCCGATGTTCCCCAGGGCCGTCACGGCGGCGGAGGCCGCCTGCGGATCGGTGGAATCGCCGGCGAGCCGGGCCAGTTGCGGAATCGCGCCGGCGAGCCGGCGCCGGCCGACCGCCCCGATCACGGACTGAAGGCTGCGACCCCTCGCCGTGCCGAGGGCCCCGCACAGGGCCCGTGCGGAGGCGTGGCCGGGTATTGCAAAGAGCGCACCGACGGCGGTGCTTCCAAGGACCGGATCATTGACCAGGCCCGTCAGCGCGGGCACGGAGGCGTCCGACCCGATGGTGCCGAGCGTGCGGATGCAGTAGTCCCTCGCGCCCGTCGGCAGGCTGGGGCGGGCGAGCAGGCCGAGGAGGTCCTGCTCGACGCGTGGGTAGACTTTCGGACCCTGGCTGCGGAGGTAGATGTCCACCGCAACGAGCGGGACGCGATCGGGCGTGAAGTCGTAGGCGGCGACCTTCTCGAGCGTGGCCGCGGTGAGTTCCCTGGGGTAGTCGCGGTCCTGGAGCGCGATTCCCGGGACGGTCGAAAGGCCGGGGGCGATCGGTGCGGAGGGCGGCGACGCGTCGGCCTTGAGATCGCCGATCGCAAACCGGATGCCGTCGAGGTAGAACTTCAGGATCTCCGGGACACGGGTGATGCTCGGGTTGTGCCCGATTGAGCAATAGAATACGCGGCCCCTGCCGTAGTCCCTGATCCAGGCGATCGGGAAGTCCGCGTCGGTGCGCGCCACCCGACCCAGGCGGACGTTTTCGGCCATGGACATGTCGAGGCTCAGCAGCACCCGCTGGCGGTCCCTCGCGTAGGGTCCCATGATCTGGTAGATTTCCTCGCGGATCCAGAAGCCCTTCCGCCCGAAGGCCGCGGCGACGGGATTCGCCGGGTCGTCGATCTTCACCGCCTCGGAGTCCAGCGAGATCCAGGGGTGGTCGTGGAAGAGCCCGCCGAGCATTTCCTGCGCCTCGGGCCAGGTGTAGAAATTGTCGCTGGCCGCGTGGATCCCGACGAATCCCTTCCCGGACTTCACGAAACCGAGGAGGGCGGCCCGCTGGGCGGGGTCCTTGAAGTCGAGGCGGGTCGTGTTGTTGAAGACAACCGCATCGTAGCGGGCCAGGTTCGCCGGGGTGAAGACGCCCATGTCCTCGCTGAAGTCGGCGCTGAAGGCACCCGTCCGGGCGCCGAGCTGGCGAATCGCCTCGTTGATGTAGGGGATCGAGTCGTGCACGAAGCCCTCGGTTCGGTAGAAGACGAGAATCGCCCGCGGCCGCGCGGGGGCCGCCGAGTCCGCGGCCGGCAGCGCGGCGGAAATGGCCGCGACGTCCGCCGGGGCGAGCGGATTGAAATGGTGGCCGGGCTCGGCGCGAAGCGGGCAGAGCGCTGCGGCGAGGGAGGCGGCGAGAAGGGAACCGGCCTTGATAAAACGGGTGATCATGGGGACAGGGGGAGTCAGCAGGGAAGCTGCCAGGGCCCGCGGTACGCGCGGGTCATGAGCCGGGCGGCATCCGGGGCGCCGATGATCTGCTCGTGGACCGGGTCCCAGCGAAGCTCGGGGCGGCCCGTCCGGAAGGCGAGATTGGCCAGGTGGGCGACCGAGGCGTCGCGGTGGGCCTCCTCGACCGGGCAGCGGGGTTGCTGGCGGGAGGCGACGCAGTCGAAGAAGTTCTGCCAGTGGCTGGCGTGCGGGTCGCGGATCCTGAAGCCGTCCGAGGGGATGGCGGCGGTCCTGAGGGTCGGCGAACTGAAGTCGGTCCTCCCGCGGTCCGCCCAGCACGACCCCTCCGTCCCGATGAATTCCACCCCGCCCCGGATCCGGGAGCTCACCTCGAAGACCGGCCCGCGGGCGTAGTGGGCCTCAAAGGAGTACTCCTCGGCGGTGTTGTAGAGGGGGCCCGTCGGGAACTGCGCCCACGCGGCCTTGATTGCAACCGGCCCGGTCGCGCTGACGCCGGCGCCCCAGGCGCCGATGTCGAAATGGTGCCCTATCCAGTCGGTGAGCTGGCCGCCGGAGTAGTCGAGGATCCAGCGGAACTGGTAGTGGCAGCGCTGCTTGGAGTAGGGCGCCCATTGGGCCGGCCCGAGCCAAAACTCGTAGTCAAAGCTGGGGGCGGGAACCTGGCCTTGAAGAGAGCCGGGCTCCAGCGGGCTCACCCCGCGGGGAAGTCCCACCCTCACCCGCTTCAGTTCCCCGAGGAATCCGTTTCGGGCCAGTTCCACGCAGCGCTGAAACTCGGCCGAGGAGCGCTGCTGGCTGCCGATCTGGCAGACCACGCCGGACTCCTGGACGGTCTTCACCATGGCGCGACCCTCGGGGATAGTGAGTGAAAACGGCTTCTCCGCGTAGATGTCCTTTCCCGCGCGCGCGGCCGCGATCATGATCAGCGCGTGCCAGTGGTCGGGCACGGCGATCAGGACGGCGTCGATGTCGGGGCGGGCGAGCAGCTCACGGAAGTCGCCGGTGGTGTCGCAGCCCTTGTAGATCCCCGAGGGGGCCGCCGCCGCGTAGGCCGTCTCAACGGTCTTCCGGGCCAGCTCGCGGCGCTCGCCGTCGACGTCGCAGATGCAGACGATGCGGACCTGCGGCTCGTTGACGAGAAGCCGCAGGTGGGCGCCGCCCTGGCCCCCGACACCGATGATCCCAAGGGATATCCGGTTGCTTGGCGCGACGGCGCCAAATGCCCGGGACGAGAGGACCCTCGGGACGACAACGGCGGCTGCGGTGGACTTTGCGGCGAGCTTCAGGAATTCACGGCGTTGCATGGAAGCCGTGACCTTATGAATCCCCGCCTTGATCTTTCAATGATCGATTTTCATAAGAAACAGACCCATCCGTGAACAAACCCGAACCAATCGCGGAGAGGCAATGGGGCGGCATGCTCACCGGCCCGGCCGCCGCGGCCCTCGTCCTCCTGCTCTTCTGGGCGGCCCTGATGGCGAGCCTGCGGGAGAAGAGCCTTACCTTTGACGAGGGGGCGTATGCGGTCGCCGGCTGCAGCGCCTGGCGGCTGGGGGATTATCGGTTGAATCCGGAGGGGGGCGCGCTGCCGCAGCGGCTGGCCGGGCTGCCGCTCGCGCTCGGCCCGTACCGGCTGCCCCCTGCGGACTCGGGGAGCTGGCGGCGCGCCGAGGCCCAGGCGCTGGGCTATGATTTCTTTTATTCCCCGGGCAACGACGCGGCGGCGATAGCCGCCCGCGGGAGGGCCGCGTGCGGACTTCTCGCGGTTGCGCTGGGAATCCTCGTGTGGGCGTGGTCGCGCCGGCTCTTCGGGCCGGCCGGAGGAATGGTTTCGCTCCTTCTCTATGTCCTGAACCCAACCGTGCTCGCCAATGGGGGCCTGATGACCTCGGATATGGCGGCCGCGCTCTTCCTCGCCGCGGCAACCGGGGCGTGGTGGAGGGTCCTGGAGCGCATGACGCCCGCCCGCGTGCTCGCCGCCGGGGTGCTCGCCGGCTGCCTCTTTGTGTCAAAGATGTCGGCGGTCCTGTTCGTCCCGGTGATGCTCGTGCTCGCGGGGCTTCGGGTGATGGAAGGCCGCCCACTTCGGTTCGAGGGGGGCCGGAAGGCCGGCGACCTGGTTTCGCACGCCGGTCGGGCGGCCGCGCTCGCCCTGAGCGGGCTTGCCATTGCGCTGGTGGCCGTGCTGGTGATCTGGGCCTTCTACGGATTTCGCTATTCCGCCTTCCCGGTTCCGGCAGGCGAGGGACATTTCCAGTTTTCCTGGGAGAGCGTCTTGTCCGGGGGTGTTCCCGGCGCCCCGCCATCCCCCGCGCTCGCATTCCTTGGTTTCCTCAGGGGGCACGAACTCCTGCCGGAGTCCTGGCTCTACGGCCTGGGCGTCATCCTCAACCGGACTCAATCCGGCGCTGCTTTCTGGAACGGGGCGTACAGCACCTCCGGCTGGCCCGGATTCCTGCCCTACACTTTCCTGGTGAAGACCCCACTCGCCGCGCTGGGCATCCTGGCCCTGGGGGCCTCGTTGGCCGGGCGGAGAATGTTCGCGCGCGGAACGCTCCCCATCTGGGCATTTCTCACCGTGTACGGGATGGCGGCGATCTTGAGTCATCGCGACATAGGCCACCGCTATCTTCTGCCCGTTTACGCACCCCTTTTCGTGCTCGCCGGGGCGGCGGGGACAATCACCGCCCGGAAGTCCCCGCGGGCGATCCTCATCGCGTTGTTCGGGGTGATCGTCGTGGAGACGGCTTGGTGCTATCCCGACTATCTGGCCTATTTCAACGGCCTCGTCCGGCCCGCGGAAGCCTACCGCCACCTGGTGGACAGTTCGCTGGACTGGGGCCAGGACCTCCCGGCCGTGCGCGATTACGTCGCCCGAAATCCGGGAGGGGCGCCGTTTTACCTATCGTATTTCGGCGCGGGCAGCCCGGGCTATTACGGGATCGCCGCCCGGCCGCTCTACTCATTCGGCGCGCGATACCTGGAGGGGGACACCGATGTCATCCTCGCCCCACTGCCTGAAGACGGGGTCCCGGCCGCGCTGGTGCGTCTGGCCCGGGAGCATCCCGGATTCGACCTGATGGGAATCGGGGGGGCGCGCGGGGACGTCGCCGTGCTCCTCAGGAAACCGGGGCAGATGAAGCTGTCGGCGGGGACCTACCTGGTCAGCGCGACGATGCTCCAGTCGGTCTGCGACTGGCAGGTCCACGGGGCCTGGAGCCCGGCGTACGAGGCGGCCTGGCGCGAGCTGAAGGGGGCGGCCGGGCCGCTGCTCGGCCCGGACCCCGCCGCCCGCGCCGCGGCGCTGGGAACCCGGAACCCGGAGGCGAGCCGGCTTCTCATGTATCAATTTGAACAATACAGAATGGCGCGGCTCGCCGCCTGGCTCAGGGGTCGGAAGCCGGATGCGACAATTCGGTATTCGATCCTCGTCTACCGGCTTTCGGATGCGGACATCGACGCGGCGCTTGAAGGGCCGCTGCCCGGGTCGGATTAGGCTGCGGATGGATTTCGATGCAGCCGGGGTCCTAAGTTGTAGCCGGGGTCCCAGACCCCGGACGGCGGAGCCGAATTCCAAGGCAACGGGGTCTGGGACCCCGGCTACAATAGGAAGCGGGCCACGGCGGATGGCAGATCTACGGCGCGGCGAAGGAGACGATCTGGTCGGCCTCGCGGTGGTTGGTCCAGAAATGCGTGCCGTCGAAGGCGAGGGCCCGGGCCGCGAAGGGAATCCTCAGGAGATCCTCGATCACCGGCGTCTCCGGGCGGGGATCCACGCGCGTCAGCCAGTAATCGGTCGTCTCCTCGTCATCGGTCGTGACCAGGTGGATGATTCCCCCGACGATCACCTGCCCGCAGATGCCATGCGGAACGTGGATCACGCGGAGCGCTTCCCCGTCGTCCCCGATGGTGATGACCTTCTTGGGGTACCATTGGCTCACATGGAGCCGGTGCCCGTCATAGCCGAGCTGGGAGCCGGTGTCGTCGGGGCAGGGTATCCCGAAGGCCGTGTCAAAGCCCCTTCCCGGGATGCAGCGCCGGATGATGCGGTGGTCCTCCGCCGTCTCGCCGCAGAGGACGCGCAGCTCCTCCCCGACGGCGGTCATTCCGAAGGGCGTGCCCGGCGCCGCGGTCTCCCAGCCGGCGGTCCAGGAGACCGGATCGATCGCGTAGATGCGCCGCGTCTCGCGGGAGCCCATCCAGAGGGTTGAGCCGTCCCAGGCCAGTGACTGGGGCTTGGGCGCCGGCGAGGCCAGGCGCCTGAATTCGCGGATGTCTTTCATGGGGAGTCTTGTCCGGGAAGTGATTGTTCCACCCGGGAAATTAGTCAACCCGCAGGCCCGGCGGGCTTCTCCATCAGGTAGTGGCTGACGAACCACTCCCCGCCGCCGCGGTATCCCCAGAGCTCGGCGCAGGACATGAAGAAGGTCCGCCAGTAGGCCCGCCATTTGGTCCCGTTCTCCCGCCCGTAGGTCGACTCGAGAATGGGCCGGATCGCGGCCCGGCCCGCGTCCATGTTCCGCAGCCAGAGCTCGGCCGTCCGCTGGTAGTGGCGGCCGTTGACCCGCCAGTGGCCGCGCAGCGTGAGGTCCTCCTGGAAAAGGGGCAGGAGGCCGTCGGCGGGCATCATTCCGCCCGTGAAAAAATACCGGCTCATCCAGTCCGTGGCGTCCCGCGCGACGAAGTGGTAGGCGAGGTCCCGGTGGGAAAAGACGTGCAGGAAGAGCTTCCCGCCGGGGCGCAGCCAGCGGGCGACGCCGGCAAGCAGCCGGGGCCAATTCTTCATGTGCTCGAACATCTCGACGGACACGACCCGGTCGAACCGTCCCGCGGGCGCGTCGAATTCATTCATGTCGCGGGTCACGATCGCCAGGTTGCCCAGCCCGCGCGCCCGCGCCTGGGCGTCGATGTGCTCCTTCTGGGTGCGCGAATGGGAGACCCCGACGATGCGGGAATCCGGGAAGCGCTCGGCCAGCCACAGCGACAGCGACCCCCAGCCGCAGCCGAGCTCGAGGATATCCTGCCCGTTGGCGAGCCCGGCCCGCTCGGCGTAGATCCGCAGCATCGCCTCCTCGCCCTCGGCAAGGGACTCGTCGCCGCGCTCGAACCAGCAGCAGGAGTACTTGAGCCGCGGGCCCAGGACCCGCTCGTAGAACGCGGTGGGCACCTCGTAGTGCTGCTCCCGGGAGGCGGTCGTGTTGATTGCGATCGGCATCTTCCGCAGGCCGGCGGCGAAGGCCCCGAGGCGGGCGTGCGGCGCCGCATCGCCCCCCGGGCCGACCTCGTCGGCAAGCCGCCGGGCGAGCAGGCGCCGGATGCCAAGACGGACCAGGCGGTCGGGAATCAGGTCTTTTTCGAGGAGGCGGTCGATCATGGTTGGGACGATGGCGGGGCCCCGCGGCGCGGCCAGGGAACGAACGCGCTGGTCCGGCGCTGGTACTCCCGGTAGGGCGCGCCCTTTGAGCGAAGAAGCTGCTCCTCGGTGTACGCGATCCCCGTCAATCTTGTCAGGAGCAGGAGCATGAGCAGGGGGCATCCGAGGGCCGCCCAGCCGCAGGGGGAGGGAAGGGCGAAGAGAGCGAAGGCGACCCACACGAGCCATTCAAAGAAGTAGTTCGGGTGGCGGCTCAGGCCCCAGAGACCCGTTTCGCAGATTTTTCCCCGGTTCGCCGGGTTGCGCTTGAAGGCGGCAAGCTGGGAGTCGGCCGCGGCCTCCCCGAGGAGCGCGACCAGCCAGAGGGCGGCCCCCGCCAGCTCCGGGATGCCAACGCCGGGCCTCGGGTCGCGCGCGGCGAGGAAAAAGGGAGTGGAAAGGAGCACCAGCAGCAGGCCCTGGCATTGGAAGAACCAGAACATCCTCACCCCGAGGTTCCCGGACCAGTCCCGGCGCAGTTGGACATACCGGGCGTCCTCGACCGGATGGTGCCCGATCACCCGGCGGCCCAGGTGCCAGGCAAGCCGCGCGCTCCAAAGGATTGCCATCGCTGCGACAAGCGCCCGCCGCTCGCCACCGCCGCCGGCGCAAAGGCAGTAGAGCGCCGCGACAGGGGCGAAGCCGGCGGCCCAGGCGATGTCCACGATCCCGAAATTGGCGATCCTGCGCGCCACGAGGAACACCGCGCCGAAGCCGGCGGAAGCGCCGGCCAGGGCGATGAGCGGAAGCAGGATCGGGTCCATGTCAGGCGAAGCGCAGGTTGTTGGGGCGGGTGTGGACCGTCTGGACCACGCTGATGTTTCGCATGGCGAAGGCGGCCTGGCAGTAGCGCAGGTAGTAGCTCCACTTGCGGATGAAGCGCTCCTCGAAGCCCAGCGCCCTCACCGCGTCGAGCCGCGCGGCAAAACCCTCGTGCCAGGCCGCCAGCGTTCGCGGGTAGTGCCCGCCCATGTCCTCAAGCGACTGGAGGACAAACCCGCCCTGGGACGCGAGAAGGCCGTTCAGGCGGTTGGCCGAGAGCAGCACGGAGCCCGGGAAGATGTGCTTCTGGATGAAGTCGACGCCGCCCCTCAGCTCGTCGTACCGGGCGTCGGGGCAGG
The DNA here is from genome assembly GCA_903891325.1 of uncultured Opitutaceae bacterium. GTDB lineage: Bacteria > Verrucomicrobiota > Verrucomicrobiia > Opitutales > Opitutaceae > Palsa-1447. The sequence goes on along the minus strand of CAITEC010000024.1, from coordinate 7,179 downwards.
TGATGAACTGCAGCGCCATGAGGCCCTCCGGCCTCAGGGCGCGGGAGACAAGCGCGCACCAGTCGGGGAGGTAGCGATGGCCGACCGCCTCGAGCATCTCGATGGAGACGAGCTTGTCGTAGGCCTCGCCCCGCGGAAGGTCGCGGTAGTCCTGGAGGCGCACGTCGATCCGGTCCGCGAGGCCGGCGGCGGCGACGCGCTCCCGGGCCAGCGCATGCTGCTCCCGCGAGATCGTGAGGGTCGTGACGTGGCAGCCGTGATGGCGCGCGGCGTGGATCGACCAGCCGCCCCACCCGGTCCCGATTTCAAGCACGCGGTCTCCCGCCGAGAGCCGCAGCTTGCGGCAGAGCGACTCGTTCTTCGCCGCCTGGGCCTCCTCCAGGCCGGCGTCCGGCCCCTCCCAGCGGGCGCAGGAGTACATCATGGCAGGGTCGAGCCACAGTTTGAAAAAGTCGTTTGAAAGATCGTAGTGGTCGCGAATGTTTCGCCGGGCGATCCGCGGGGAGTTGGGCCTGAGCACCTGCCCAATCCGGTTGAATGCCCTCAGGACGTTGACCCCCAGGGCGCGCGCGCGCGAGCCGGTCAGGGTCGGGGCGGCGTCGAGGTTGAGGAGGAACCACGCAATGACGGCGGCGGCATCCGGCGTTTCCCAATCCCCGTCCATGTAGGCCTCCGCAAATCCGACGTCCCCGTAGAGGACGCAGCGGATGAAGAACGACTCGCGGACGACGCGGATGGACGCCTCGGGGGCGAGTGCCAGGGCCCCCGGGGCCGCGGCTGCCTCCTGCCAGGGATCTCCCGAGCCGAGGAGGACAACGCCGCCCCCGGGCAATTCGAGGCGGAGGCGGCCGCGCCGCATCCGGCCCAGGGCGCCCAGGACGACTTTCCTGTAAAATCCCGAGGACGAGGACGGCTTCATGGGCGGGAGCGGCCGGCGATCGACCGGTGCGGGCGGTAAACGTCGCGCTGCAGACCGGGATCGGCGGCCTTGCGGATGAAGGGGGCCCGCTTCATCCGAAGGAGAAGGGCCTGCCAGTGAATGAGCGCGATCACCTTGAGCGTGATCAGGGGGTACTTCAGGAGGAACGCGGCGAGCCTGCGATCGGTGAGGGGCGCCTGTGCGCCGGCGAGCGCGGAGTGCAGGACGCGGTGCCCGGCCTGGTAGTCGTCGATGGTGATCCCGAGATTCCTCCCGGGCAGGCGGAGGTTGAAATCAAACTCCAGCCCGAGCCCCGAGAAGGGCGACACGTAGAAATCCTTCGGGACGCGCAGGTGGAAGAGCCCGCCGTCCGTCCCCCCGGAGAGAGGGACAACGTACGGCTTCACCTCGCGGAACGTGTTTGTCACCTCCGCGATCGCCCCGCGGGGGGCGCCCGAGGCGTCGACGCAGAAGTAAAATGACACCGGGTTGAACTGGTAGCCGAGGACGCGCGGGAGCGTGAGCAGGAGGACGCGCGGGTCCGGCCCCGGATCGATCCCGTGGGCCTTCCAGAGGGCCAGCGCGCGGCCCTTGAGGGTGGGCGCGTCCCCTCCCGGCACGGGGGTCCGCGGGTCGGCCCCGTTGTGCGGCAGGCCGCCGATCGGGAGAAAATCGGCCTCGCGAAGGCTCATCACGTTGCCCCGGTTGACGGAGAACAGTGAAAGCCGCCGGTCGAGCAGGGCCCGTTCGTCGAGGTCCACGAGGATGTAGAAGACCCGGTAGACGAAGCGGTGCGCGACGGGCTCCAGCCGCTCGTGCGCGACGGTGCACTCGTAGAGGCAGGAGCGCAGCGGCGCCTCCGTCCGGCTCACGACGCCCCCTCCGCCCCGGCCCGGGGCCACGGGTCCCCGCCGTGCAGCAGCGCGGCCAGATTCACCGCCGAGAGCAGGCCGTCCTCGTGAAAGCCGTAGCGCTGCCATGCCCCGGCAAAATAGGTCTCCGATCCCGATCGGGCCGCGGCGTTAAGCCCGGCGATCCCCGCCTGGGCCTCGACCGCCGCCTGGTCGAAGAGCGGATGCTCGTAGTCGACCGTCCGCAGGACCCGCTCCGGCCGGACCAGGTGGGCGCCGTTGATCGAGACGAAGTAGTCGACCTCGCCCGCGATACCCTGCAGCCGGTTCAGCCAGTAGTGCGTGGTCGGCGGGCGCCCCTGCGAGGCGTCGAGCCGGTGGTTCCATGCGGACCAGGCGAGCCGCCGCCGGGGCATGACCGAGCGGTCGGTGTGGACCGTGGCGGTGTTCGGCTGGTAGCGAAAAGGGGTGAGAAGCCGGCGCTCGGCCGGGGTGGCGTCGTCGCCCAGGAGCGCCAGGGTCGCGGGGGGATGGCAGGCCATGACAACCCGGTCGTAGAGGGTCGGCCCGCCGTCGGTCGTCACCTCGACGCCGGAGCGGGTTCTGCGGACGCGGCGCACCGGCGTGCGCATCAGGATCCGGTCGCGAAAATGCCGGGTCAGGCGCTCGACGTAGGCGCGGGCGCCGCCGACGACCGTCCACCACTGGTGCTGGGTGTGAAGCCCGAGAAACCCGTGGTTGTGGAAAAAGCGCAGGAGGGTCGCCGCCGGGAAGCGAAGCATCTGCTCCCGGGGGGCCGACCAGACGGCCGACGCCATCGGCACCAGGTAGAGGTCGCGAAAATCAGCGCCGTACCCGCCGCGCCGCAGGTAGGCATCAAGGTCCATGCCGCCGACTGCCGGGTCGCCCAGGGCGGCGGTTGCCTCCCGGTTGAAGCGGTCGATCCGCAGGAGCATCCGGATGAAGGACGGGCGGAGGATGTTTCGCCGCTGGGCGAATAGGTGGTTGAAGCTCGAGCCGCTGAACTCGATGTCCCGCTGGACATGGCGTACGCTGAAGGACATGTCGGTGGCCCTGACCGGCACGCCGAGGATGCCGAAGAGGCGGGTGAGGCAGGGATAGGTGACGGGGTTGAAGACCATGAAACCCGTGTCGAGCGCAATGGACCCCGGGCCCTCGCCGACGGGGATCGTGTTGGCGTGGCCCCCGGCGTGATCGTCGGCCTCCAGGACGGTGACGTCGTGGTCCCGGCGCAGGAACCAGGCGCAGCCCAGTCCGGCGATGCCGCTACCGATGATGGCCAGTTTGCGCACGGGGCCTCAGGCCTGGCCTCCCGGCGGGCGCGCCGGCTGCGATCCGGCGGGCCCGCGGGCCGCCGCCTCGGCATAAACCGAGGAGGGGACCGGGTTGAGCCCCCAGATAAGCCCGGTCCAGGAGAGCGCGCGCAGGAGGTAGTACGTGACGTCGATTTCCCACCAGTAAAATCCCTGGCGAGCGGCGCCCTGGTAGCGGTGGTGGTTGTTGTGCCAGCCCTCGCCGAGCGTGATCACGGCGAGGAGGGAATTGTTCCGGGAATCATCGTCCGTGCTGAAGCGCCGGCTTCCCGCTATGTGGGCGAGCGAGTTGATCGACGACGTGGCATGGAAGAGGACGGTCGTGCTGATAAAAAAGCCCCAGACGAGCATCTGCCAGCGGGTCACCCCGAGCGCGGGCGCGTGGAGCTCGAGCCACCAGCCCGATCCAAAGATCGCCAGGGCGAAGAGGACCGGCACCAGCAGGTCGAAGCGGTTGAGAAAAACGAGCTCGGGATACCGGGCCAGGTCGGGGACCTTGGAGTAGTCGGTCGGAAAGTTCCGCCGACCGGTGATCCAGCCGACGTGCGACCACCAGAACCCGTGCATCCGGGGCGAATGGGTGTCGTCGTGCCGGTCGGAGTGCCGGTGGTGATGGCGGTGGTGAAAGGCCCACCAGAGGGGACCCCGCTGGACCGCCGTCGCGCCCCAGAGCGCGAGGAGGAACTGGACCGGGCGGGAGGTCCGGTAGGCCTTGTGCGAAAAGTAGCGGTGGTAGATGCCCGTGACGGCGAACATCCTCGCGAAGTAGAGCGCGGCGGCGGCGGCGACCGCCGTCCAGCTCCAACCCGTCCAGAACACCGCGAGGCAGCCGGCATTGAGGATCACGAAGGGCAGGCAGCGGACCAGGTCGATGCGGTCCGGCCCGGAAGGGCCGGGGCCGGCTCCCTCCGCGGCGCGGTGCGAGTCGATCCATTGGGCGACTGACACCCAGGGCTTCATTCCGTTGAGAAGGTCAGGAACACCAGCCGGGACGGGCGCAGGCCCGGCGCATCGAAATGGCGGAAGATCTCCCGGCACCGATGGGTGAATATCTTCTCAAGGCTCTTCCTGACGAGGAGCCGGTTGACAAGGCTGCCGCCGGGCACGGCGTACTCGACATCGTCGCGGCAGAGCGTCCCGCCGTCCTGGGCGACGAATTCATGGGTGTGCGCCCAAAGCCGATAGGGGCCGCGGCGCTGTTCGTCCATGAACAGGTGGGGCGGCTTCGATGCGGTGATCTCGCTGGTCCACCTGAGGGGGATGCCCTTGAATCCAATCATGTAGTCAATACGCGCGCCGACCCTCATCTGGATGGGAGTTTTAGTCAAAATCCTGAATTTAAGCCAGCCTGGCGTAATGGCCTGCAGGTTCCCGGCGTCGGCAAAGAAGGGAAAGACGGCGTCGGGTGTCAGCGGAAGCCATGACTCGCAGGCGATGGTGTGGGTCTTCATTGGCTCTACCAGGCCGAACCGTGGGCGCGATCGTCAGAATCGTCAATAGATTGTCAAAGAATGAATAATAATTAAATCTATGTTACAAATTATGTAAATACCTGGTTAATAATTTATTAAAAAATAACATCAATCGCTGTTGATAAATAGAACAAATTGTCTATAAACTGTCTAAATAATTTATGGACTCACTTCTCGGGATCGGGCTCGTTTCCCGCCGCACCGGCCTCACCCAGCATGTGATTCGCATCTGGGAAAGGCGGTATGGCGCCGTGAAGCCCGATCGCACCGCGACAAAGAGGCGGCGCTACAGCGTTGGCGACTTGGAGCGGCTGAACCTGCTGTCCCTGCTGACCCGGTCCGGGCACGGCATCGGCTCTGTCGCGGGAATGCCGACCGCTTCCCTGAGGGAACTGGTGGGCGGCCTCTCGGGGAAGGCGGCCCCCGCGCCGGCATCGCCGGTCGAGACGAAGCTGGTCGAGTCTTTCATTGAGGAGTGCGTCGCGGCGATCAGGAGCTTTGACGGCGGGCGCCTCCAGGCGGCGCTGCGGCATCTCGAGACGCGCCTCGGGGCGCACGGTTCGCTGCAGCGCGGGGTTGCGCCGCTGGTTTGCATCGTCGGCGAGCTGTGGCGCATGGGCGATGTGACCGTGGCCCACGAACACTTTGCGAGTGTCGAAATCCGGCGATTTCTCTCCTCGGCCACCCGGTCATATGCTCAGGGAGAAAGCGCACCCCTGCTCCTGGTCGCGACGCCCGCCGGTCAGCTCCACGAGCTGGGCGCCCTGCTGGCCTCGTCCGCCGCTGGAAATATGGGCTGGCGGGTGGTCCATCTCGGGGTCGGTCTTCCGGCGGCAGAGATCGCCGGGGCGGCAGTGCAGTCCCGGGCGCGCGCCGTTGCGCTCAGCCTGGTGCATCCGGAGGACGATCCCGCCCTTGGGCCGGAATTGCTGAAGCTCCGGGAGCTTCTACCGGGCGAGATCCCGATCATCATTGGTGGGCGTGCCGTCCGGGGATATCGGGACACCGTCCGGCGGATCAAGGCGATCCACCTCGAGGACCTGGGGCGGTTCTGCGCGACTCTCGACAAGCTCCGGACGCTCCGCCCCGCAGGAAAGGGTTGTTGAGCGATGACTGGCGCGCCATTACCGGCGGGCGGCCCGGGCCGGACTGCGGTGCTGGTTTGGTTCCGGCGGGACCTGCGCCTTGAGGACAATCCGGCGCTATTGGCGGCGATCGAATCCGGCTGCCCGGTGATCCCGGTGTACATTCTCGATGCGGACGGGGAGGGTGCGTGGCCGCCGGGCGGGGCGTCCCGCTGGTGGCTGCACCAGTCGCTGGCAGCCCTTGGCGCGGCGCTTCGCCGGCGGGGCTCCGCGCTTGTCCTCCGCCGCGGCGGCAGCGCCGCCGTCCTGCGCGCCCTGGCCGCGGAAACCGGGGCCCGGATGATTTTCTGGAATCGGGGTCTTGAGCCAGCCGCTCTATCCCGCGACCGGGCCGTTCAGCGGGAACTTGCAGACCTGCCGATCGAGATCAGCCGGTTTAACGCCTCGCTTCTTTTCGAGCCGGACGCGGTGGCCAACAGCTCGGGAAGCCCGTTTCGCGTGTTCACGCCCTTCTGGCGGCACTGCCTCACTCTGCCGGTGACGCCACCGGGGCCGCCCACTCCCGGCCGCTGGGCCGGGCCGCAGACCTGGCCCCGGTCCCTTCCGCTGGCGGAACTCAAGCTCGAGCCCCGGCTGGGCTGGACGGCCGGACTGGCCGAAAGTTGGGAGCCCGGCGAGGCCGGTGCGCTGGTCCGGCTGAGGACGTTTGCGGCGGGCCGGGCCGCCGGCTACGCGGAGGGGCGCGACTTTCCGGGCGAGTCCGCCACGTCGCGCCTGTCGCCCCACCTTCACTTTGGCGAAGTCGGCGTCCGGCAGGTCTGGGAGGCCCTCGGGGCCGCGCGGGGCCGGGGTCCCGAGGTCTTTCGTACGGAGATCGGCTGGCGCGAATTCGCCCTGCATCTCCTCCACCACTTCCCCCACACGCCAACCGCGCCCCTGCGGCCGGAATTCGCGGCCTTTCCCTGGAGGACCGACGCGGTCGCGCTTGGAGCCTGGCAGCGCGGCGCAACCGGATACCCGATTGTCGACGCGGGGATGCGGCAGCTTTGGCGCACGGGCTGGATGCACAACCGCGTCCGGATGATTGTCTCCTCATTCCTGGTAAAGGACCTGCTTCTCCCCTGGACGGCCGGGGCTGCCTGGTTCTGGGACACGCTGGTCGATGCCGACCTGGCGGCGAACACGCTCGGGTGGCAGTGGAGCGCGGGCTGCGGCGCTGACGCCGCCCCCTATTTCAGGATATTCAATCCCGTCCTTCAGGGCCGGCGCTTTGACCCCGATGGAGATTATGTCAGGCGCTGGGTTCCGGAATTGTCCCGGCTGCCGGCCGACTGCATCCACGATCCGTGGACGGCGTCCCCTGAAACGCTCAGGCGGGCCGGCGTCGCGCTCGGCGGGAATTATCCGCACCCGATTGTCGAGCACGCCGCGGCGAGGAAAGCGGCGCTGGAGGCGTTTGCCTCGATTCGCCGCGGGCTGGATTGAGGTGGAGCGCGATCTCCGAGCGCGCTTGGCCGG